>JANLWV010000182.1:0-19634 GCA_031364765.1 Vicinamibacteria bacterium | reverse complement strand
GCCTTCCTCTTCCTGGGCGTGTTTGTGTACCTGCTCCCGGTCGTGGTCACGGCGATCCGCGCCGTTCCGGAGGAATTGGTCCAGACCGCTCTGACCCTGGGCGCCTCGAAGTTTCAGGTGGTTCGAACCGTGCTCGTTCCGGCCGCCCTGCCGGAAATCTGCGATTCCTTCCGGGTCATGAACGCGATTTCGTGGACGTACGTCATCCTGGCCGAAGCGGTGAACCCCGAACATGGTCTCGGCTACATGGTCGAGCTGGCGCGCACGCACCAGAAAGCGTCATGGTCGTTCGCCGGGCTCTTCGTCATCGGCGGCATTGGTCTCATCACCGACGGAGCCATTCGACTCTTCTGGAACGTCGCCTTTCGCTGGAAGGAAAAGGCGGCGTGACCGCGAAGGAACCCGCCGCTCCCGCGCCGGTTCCCCAGGCCGGCGAGCCGGGGACGGTGGCCGTTACCATCGGAGAGGGGACGGCCCAGGCCTCGTATCGGCCCGATCTGGTGGCGAAGGAGCCCAAGCTGCGCCTCTCCGGCCTCTGCGTGACCTACGTCGATCGAGCGGGCCAACAGACCGAGGCGGTTCGCGATGTTTCATTCGAGATCGAAGACCGCCCTGGCGTGGGGGAGATTGTGGTCTTTCTCGGTCCCTCGGGCTGCGGCAAGTCCACCATCCTGAAAGCGGTCGCCGGTCTGATGCCGCCCACCAAGGGTACGGTGCATGTCGATGGCGAACTGGTGACCGGCGTGGGTCGGGACCGTGGCATGGTGTTTCAGGCTTACACGTCGTTTGGCTGGCTCACCGTTCGCGAGAATGTCGAATACGGACTGCGGCTTCGAGGCGTCGCCGCGAAGGAACGAACCGAGCGGGCGAACAAGTACCTGAAATCGGTCGGCCTCGCCGACTTCGCGAACCGGTATCCGAAGGATCTCTCGGGCGGAATGAAGCAGCGGGTCGCCCTCGCCCGCACCCTCATCAATCAGCCGCGGCTGGTATTGATGGATGAACCGTTCGGAGCGCTCGATCCTCAGACGCGGTGGGGGATGCAGGGCCTGCTGCTCGACATCGCCCGCGCCGAGGACAACACCACGATCTTCATCACTCACGATGTCTCGGAGGCGGTGTACCTGGCCGATACGGTCTATGTCCTCTCCGCTCGGCCGGCCAGGATTCTGCATCGCGTGAATGTCCCGACCTTCGGCAGCCGGGCGATCTCCCTCAAGTCCTCGGCCGAATTTCGCGCCATCGAACGGCAGCTGCTCGATCTCCTGTACGCGCCTTCGTAGGCTATCCGCCGGATTCACCGCGGACTCGTCGCCGCAGAGTCTGCTATGGATGTTGCGGGTGAGTGTGTCGCGCATTTCCTCAGTCCGAACCGGTGTTATCGTCGCAGCCAAAGGCGGGAACGAATATGAGCGACTATCGAAGGGCCGGACTTTGGGCTTGGCGCACGACGGCGGCCTGTGCTTTTGCCGCTGTCGTCCTTTTGGTATCGCCTCAAACCCTTGTCGGCGCGAGGCTCAAAGACCACGCAAGTCCGGGGTTTGCGGCTCGGCAGACCGCGAGGGACCGTTCAACGCTTATGGCGAGGGTGACCCGCTGGCAGGGAGACCCGGTCAAGAAGACGAAGGGCCCGAAGGGCTTCGACCTTCAGTTCAGGCTCGTCGGCTTCCGGTTTGATGGAACGTTCCGCGTCGAAGGATTGCCCCAGAGTGTGCCCGAGGGCGAGGCCTTCGATGTCCAGATCAAACTGACCAACGTGGGCGCCAAGGACATCCGACTTTCGACCATCACGGTCACCGGTGAAGGTGTGGCGCTGACCACGGACCTGCTGGCGAAGAAAGTGGATCCGAAGACCGCGGTGACCGTAGCCGCTTTCAAAGTCCCGCCCCAGTCGTCTGCCGGGTCGAGCTTTCTCGTCACCGTGGTGATGAGCAACGGCGACAAGCACATGGCGACCCTCAGATTCTCCCGTCCTTCATAGGCGCGCCCGGACAGTAGGGTTCTGGGCTTCTCTTGAGCAGCCCAGCGTCCCGTCCTCGCGTTGTGGTCCTCGGTGGTGGCCTGTCGGGCGCCTCAGTCGCGTATGCCCTGGCCCGGACGGGCGCCTTTGACGTGACCGTGGTCGAACGCGGGGCCACCCTGGGCGGCCTCGCTTCCAGCTTCGAGCGGGATGGCCACTTTTATCCTCTCGGGTATCACCACATCCTGCACCGGGATCGGACGCTTCTTTTCTTCCTGGACCGGATTGGGGCGCTGCCGAGCGTCCGCTTTCGACGTATCCGAATGCTGTTTCGCGTCAAGGCCAAGCTCTACAACCTCGCGAACCCTCTCGACTTTCTGGCCTTTCCCATGTCCCTCGCCGACAAAGCGCGTTTTGTCCTGATGATGGCCCGGGCCTTCGGCAAGAGCGACTGGTCCGACTGGCAGGACCGGAGTGCGGTGGATCTGCTGGATTCCTGGTCCAGCCCCGGCGTTCGCGAGGCCCTCTTTGAGCCGCTGACCCGGCTGAAATTTGAACTTCCGTGCGAGGAAGTGAGCGCGGCGTGGCTAGGGGCGCGGCTTCATCATCGCGAAGGCTCGGCCGCCCTTGGCTATATCCCCGGCGCCAACTGGACCCAGGTGCTTTGCCAGGGCGTCACGAAACTCGTGGCGGAGGCGGGCGTCACCATCCGAACCGGGACAACGGTTGCCGGTTTATCGCGATCCGGAGACACCGTCCGCTCGGTGGAACTTGCGGGCGGCGGTCCACTCGACGCCGACATCTTGGTCAGCACCATTCCGGCGCCGGTGTACATGCGCCTGGCGCCCGAGGAAACAACCCCGCATCTGGACGAGATCCGGTACACCGCCCTCGTCTCCGTGATCTGCGCGTCGAAGAAGAAGGTGTCGCCGGATTTCTACTGGATGAACCTGGCTTCGCTCGATCGCGCCGCCTGCGGGATTTTCCTCCTCAACTCGCTGAACCCCAGCATCGGCGCCCCCGGCGACTCCTGCGTCAACTTCGTGACTCACTTGAACAGCCGGTCGCGGCCCTTCTTCGGGAAGTCCGACGACGAACTGCTGCGCGGGTATCTTGCAGACTTCCGCGCGATCTTCGGCTTCGATCTTGACCCGTACTGGACGAACATCGCCCGGGTGCCCATGTATTCGCCGGTTTTCACGCGCGGCTACCGCAATCCGCCGCCCCGTTCGTCGCGCTTCTCGAACGTCTACTTTGCCGGCAACTACCGGACGTTCCCGTCGATTGTTTCCACCGGCACAGCGCTTCTTTCCGGTCTAGAGACCGCGGAAGTCCTGCTCCACGATCACGGCCTTCCCCCTGGTCTCGCCGAAACCGCGCGGAGCTTCACGCCGTAGGTGGCTCGGCGCTGTCGATTCGCGCGGAGTTCCAGGGACGGTCCGCTAGTCGCAGCTGTTGATTCCGAGCAGCCGATTGAGGGTGCATCGCCTGGTCACGAGGTTCGAAATGATCATCGCGCAGAACCCCAGCCCGGTTACGACCGCCCCGAGCGGGCTGCCTATCGCGGCGAAGGCAATCATGAAGGCGGCGGCTGGAATCAACACGATGCCCGAATAATGAGTCTTCTGGTCAAAAACCAATCCGGCGATGAGGAAGAGAGTGCCGCTCATAGCGACGAGAAGCGACGCGATTTTCAACGTGCTGTAACTGACCCCGAGCGGCGGCAGGGCGAGGATGGTGAGGATCGCGGTGACGGCCAGAGAGAAACGGCGGCCGGCCAGATCTCCTCCGTCAGTCCCCACATTTGTGGGGATCAAAGAGCGGGCCTCGAAGACACGGCTCTCACTTGGGGTCGGGGGCCTGAGCCGAGGCCGCGAGATTGGTCATATCCTCGGGCATGTCTGTGAGCTTTGGCCCCTTTAGAGAGCGGAACTCAACCGTGCTGATGAAAGCGGCGGTGGAGCCTGCGAGCAGCGCCTGCACCAGCGCCGAAGGCTCTTCGGCTTTTGCGAGCCGGCCCACAAACTCAAGAGTGCCGGCGCCACTTTCGCGGGCGATGACGTTGGCGAGGCGCCACCGGCCGCCGCTTGAAGCGAGAACTCCCTCGACGTGCCTTTGGGCGGTAGAGATCTCTCGGGCCTCAATGACCAGACCGGCATTCGATTTCTTTTCACCCGGCTCGCGCGACAACGCGGCCAGGTGAGCCAGCCGGTGCTGTTGTTCGAGCATTCGCTCGATGCGATCGTGTGCTTCCGCGGAGAGCGGCGGAAGCCCCGCTTTCTTGCTGCCCTCCCGCAAGGTGAGCATCCGGCCCGGGAGTTGACCGAAGTGGTAGCGACGCATGAGGTAAAGCGTGCTGGTCATGATGAGGGAGGTCCAGACGGCGATCGAGTAGGCCCGGGCGCCACAGGCCATTCCGATGGCAATGGCCAGGAAAACGTAGACCGCATCCTTGGCATCGTCCAGGGTGTTTCGAAACCGAACCGCCGCGACCACCCCGGCGAGAGCAAACCCCCGGGGCAGCGACTCCCCGATGACGAGCATCACCGCGGTCACGACCATGGCCAGCAGAACGATGGTCTGCCCGAGGGCCGGGTCGAACCGCTCCTCGTCTTTGGTGACCCGGTACACGATGGCGACGGGCAGGCTGAAGAGGAACGCGTACAGCAGCGAGTAGATCGTGTGCAGGACCGTGTCAAATTCGGCGGCGTCGTCGAGCGCCTGGTCGACGCCTTCGGCCAGTTTCGGAAAGGCGGTGAGGTCGAAGCGGGAGTTCAGCTCAATCACGAGCTCCCGGGTGATGACGAGGAAAATGAACACCAACACGTAGTACGCGAAGAGCCCTTTCGGAGAGTTCCTGACCTGGAGTCCCTGCGTGGCCGAGGCCACGGGTGAGGCCGGTTCGAAAGCAGCCCGGGGGGGTGTCTCAATCATGGTCTTTGGAGGGTCTCTCGGCCGGTCGTGTAAGGATAGGTCGCGGTACCGCGGCCTGCAAGCCCCCGGCTCTTTCGCCCCCGGGTTTCAGAATCCAAACCCGGCTCGAAGATAAAGACGCGTGGCGCCTTCACTCCGGGCAAAGGCGAGGCTGACCGTGTTCTCAGGCTTGAGCACCGCGACCCAGAGACCCCCGCCCACGCCGTGATGCCAACGGCCTGAGGCCTCGCCGTCCATGAACACCCGGCCCGCGTCGGCGAGGCCAAAGATGCCCACTTCGCTCGGAAGGAGCAGCTTCATCCGGCCGAAGCGCAGCCGTAACTCCGCGCTCCCAAACGCCGAGGCGTCGCCCGCGTAGCGCTGCGGCCGCAGGCCGCGAAGGGTGTTGGCCCCGCCGAGGAACGCGGCTTCCTGGAAGGGATACCGGCCGAAAACACGCTTGCCTCCCGCGCGCAGAGCCAGGGTCGGCCGCAGGGGAAGTGCGGCGCGCAGGAACGCTCCGGCTTCGCCATGGATCTCGCCGAATGACCGCTTCACGCTCCAGGCTTTCGGGAAGAAGCTGCCGCCAAGCTGAAGGCGGCCGCGGCGCGATCCTCCAAACGCCCGTTCGCGGTGACCGACCTCGATGTCCACTCGAGGCCCGATCTTGCCAAACCCGCCGAAACCGTAAGGGCGGGTGGAGGCCGCGAAGCTCTCTCCTCCCGGCTCCCTGGTGTACTGAGCCAGCGCCCCGATCGAGAGGTGAGCGTGCCCAATGCTGAACTGGTACTGGGGGGAGAGGGAGAACTGCTTCTGCAGAACCTTGAAGAATTCGTCCCGTCCGTCGCTCTTCGTCTCGTTTCCGAAACCGTAGAACCGGATGAGGTCGAGTTCTGAGGCCCGCGCATGGATCCGGAGCCCGGCCGTACTGTTTCCGCGCAGGAAATCGCCTTTGTACTCCCCCCGGAATGCGCCCAGGCCAGTAGCGTAACCGCCTCCGAGGATGTGTCTCTGGGCGTAGGGGTGATGCCGGAAAGAGTACCTTGTGAAGCCGACGTTTCCTCCGAGAAAGAGGCCCAGATCACCGCCAGCGCTGACCCACGGCACGAAGATGCTCTCGAGCCCCCAGTCCCGCTCGGGATTGCCAGAGGCATCGACAGGGTGCTCGTAGGGCCGGTTATCCGTGGACGTCCCGACGCCTCCGAGCACGCGACTCTTGGCCCCCTCGTCGTAGAACCGAGTCCAGCCCGCCTTCGCGTCTTCGAGGACATCCTCGCCCTTGCCTCCCACCGCGTGAACCCTAATGGCGAGCGTGCCTGCCTCCCGCACGATCCGATCATCGCCGCCCTTCATGTACAGGCACACCGACCGGGTTTCCCGGGGATCGAATCGGCGCACGAACGTCGGGTCGCCGTCCTTGTCGGTCACGCGCACCTGAAGGAGCCTGTTTCCGATCGGGCTTACGGTGGCGGTCTCGTCGCGGTCGGAGGCGTGGATCTCGACATCCTCCGACAGTTGCTCGTAGAACTGCCGCGCCGCCTCAGACAGGCGACGCAGCCGATTCTTCAGGGCCTGAGCGGTTCGTCCGCTCGTGATCCGCCGGTACTCTTCGGGCAACCGACCGACGGCGTCGTCGATTGAGGCTTCGGTGATGCCCGACTGAATACTCCGGATCGCCTCCTGCCATTGAGGCCACTCAAGCTCCGAAAGGTGTCGGCGATCGACGAACCGGCCCTGCCAGGTGAGGCCGAAGATACTCGGGTAGTTCGGGCTGAAGTCGACGAGGCGCGGTTGAGAGGGCCGGATGAGGGAGAGGACGAGACCCGAATAGCGGACGAAGGCCTGATCGCGATCCTCGGGGACGGGCTGCCATAGATCCGTGCCTTTGCGTCGAGCCCATTGCCACTGGTCCTTATGGCGGTCAAAGTCGTTGATCAGCAGGTCGAAGAGCCGCGCTCTCAGCAGGGCCGGGGCATCGACTTTCTCCCCGGGATGCTCATCCAGACGCTTCCACAATTCCACGGTGTCGAGCAGTTTGTGGTAGTCCTCGAACCCCGGGGTCACCGGCTTCTCCGACCGGATCTTCTCCTCAAGGAAGCCCAGCGTCCCGCCAAACTCCTTCCGAAACTCACCGAGACGCGCGTCGTCGGGAAGCAGAAACAGACGATGCTTGACGCCGAGGATCCCGACCGCCTCGGCCAGCGGGTCCACCATCAGAGGTCCGAGAGGATGGGCGGAACTCACCTGGTCCTGCACCAGCGCGTCGACGAAAGTACTGCGCAGTTCCTCGGGGAGGACGGCCGAAGGATCCTTGTCGATGGAACGGAACTTCCATTCGCGGCCCTCCCGGTCCTCGAAAGTCAGAGACTGGGTCTGTTTGCCTCCGCCCTTTTTTCTGGGCGTCAGTCCGCCGGCGAAGGAGCCCAGATCGAGAACCTCGACTTTGAACGGCGCCTGCCACAGGCTTCGGTAACCCTCCCCGAAAAAAAAGCGGTGGAGCGGCCCCGCCTGATAGTGCCGGCCCGCGGCGATGACGCGGGTGGGTCCGGGCGCCGCTGCCTGTTGTTGCGCCTCGTGGGCAAGTCCCCGCCCGGTCAGCAGACTCAAAAACAACGGGAGGACTACTTGCAAGGCGAAGGCCGAACGAGGCCGACATCTTCCCTGACGCATGTCGGGGAGCCTAGCATGACGAACTTCCGCCCCGGCGGCGGATGCGATGCACGCTCCTCCATGAAAATGGGTAGCGAATCCTGTCCCGGTCGCTCGAGTACGACGGTACCCTGGGGCTTCTCCCTTCGGCCGGCGCCCTCGCCGCCGCCGCCCTTTCCGCCCTGCGCCCGACGTGGAACGTTCGGACCAGCGCGCGCGAATGCTAGGGTGTTTCAAGGCATAATCGCCGCATGAGCACCGACGCGTCCGTCCGCAAGCTCGCCGGCAATCCCGATCGTCCCCTGTTTCGCGTCTTCGCCTACTACGTGTTCCTGTTCGCGGCAGTGGCGGCACTCGTCTCGCTCGTGCCGGGGACGCTCGGCTACCTCAACGCGCCGCTGCCCACGTCGGCGCTGCTCCAAGGCGGCGGTGGCGGGATCTACCTCGACCCCGCCCAAATGGGTGAGCCGGCGTCTCCCTGGCGGGTGGTCGCGGCGGCCGTCGTGTCGCTGGCGAGCGCCTGCGTGCTGATGCTGCCCGTCACCTGGGTCTATGTTCAGACGCGCCGCAAGAAGGGGTTCGAGCAATCGGTGGTGCAGACCCTGATCATCCTCCCGCTGGTGGTTGCGGGCGTTATCCTGCTGGTGCAGAACAGCACCGCGCTCGCCTTCAGTCTCGGCGGCATCGTGGGGGCGGTGAGCTTCCGAAACACGCTTCGCGACACCAAGGACACTATTTACATCTTCCTGGCCATTGTGATCGGCGTGGCCGCGGGCGTGCACGCGATGCTGGTGGCCGCCACCATCTCCGTGTGCTTCAACGCCGTCGCTGTGATCATGTGGTGGACCGACTTCGGCCGTACGGGCGCCCTGCTCGAGGGTGCGCCGGCCCGCGAGCGCCTGGAGCGCGCCAAGGCGATGGCCAACCGCACGGACGGCTTCATCTCGATGGTCGACCGCGAGCTTTTGCGGTCGATGACCCCCGAACAGCTCGAGGTGCTAGCCGATCGAGCGCGCGCACGGCAGCACAAGGCCGCGGCAAAGGCCGGGCTGGACGAAGAGGTCAAGGCACCGCGCGACCGCACGCTGCGGATCGAGGTCGGCGCCGACGCGGCGCGGGCGCGGCGGGTGGCCGAAACGGTGCTGTCGTCGCAGGCCAAGCGTTACGATCTGGTGAGCGAGGCGGTTTCAGGCGACGGATCGGCGATCGTCTATCAGGTGCGTCTCAAGAAGGGCACGAACGGCGACGAGTTCATCGAGCGTTTCCGCACGGCCGCGGGCAGCGAGGTCAGGAAAGCCGACCTCGTCGATTAGCTCGCTTGCGCTCGGACCCCACGGGGCTTGGCGTGCTCCTGCCACCAGGCCATGGCCTCCGCCTGTGTCCACGGATCCACGGCCATCGCCTTCAGCGCCCTCCCGACCTCGCCGGCGCCGGCCGGACGGTTTTCGGGGTCCTTTTCCAGACACCGCAGGACCAGATCCTCCAGTACCAAAGGCACACGCACGTGGGCCCGGCGCGATGGCGGCACCGGCGCCAGTTGGAGATGACTCGCGATCATCTTCAGTCCGGTGTCCGCGTCGAACACCATCAAACCGGTGAGCAGGTAATAGGCCACACAGCCGAGCGCGTAGATGTCGGCGCGGCCATCGAGCGGCTCGCCCCGCACCGCTTCCGGCGGCATGTACGCGGGGGTGCCCGGCGTGAGCCCTCCCTGTGTGGCCTGCGACTCGGCGCCGCCGCCACCGTCGAGCGATTTCACGAGGCCGAAGTCCAGGACCTTCACGAAGTCGTGCTTCAGCCCCACGCGGCCCAGGTGGATGTTCGCGGGTTTGATGTCGCGGTGCACCAGGCCGCGTGCGTGGGCCTCTTCCAGCGAATCGCACACCTGCCGCAGGATGTAGATCACGCGATTCGCCGGCAGGGGGCCGTGGTCGCGCACCAGTGTCTGCAGGTCCATGCCGTCCAAGAGCTCCATCACGAAGTAGAGCGTCTGGTCGTTCGTCACGCCGAAGTCGTAGAGCGCCACGGTGTGCGGCGAACGGAGCTGGGCGGCGGCCTCGGCTTCACGTCGGAAGCGCTTTACCGCCAGCAGCGCGGCGTTCGTATCACCCGGCGCCACGGCGTCGGGCCGGATCAGTTTGATCGCAGCGGGCCGGGCGAACATGCGATGCGTCGCCTTGTACACCTCGCCCATTGCCCCTAGCCCGATCCGCTCGCCGAGCTGATAACTCCCCATCTCCCGCGCCGTCGCCACCTGCTGGCCAAGCCCCGTCATCACCCGCGAGATGACGATGGCCACCGGGATGAGGAGGAAGTCGGGGTAGTGCATCAGAAGGACCTTGGTGTCCGCACCGTAATCCCAGTGTCCGCGCGCCTTTCCGACCATCATCGCGAGCGGATTCATGGAAGCCGCCAGCAGCCCCGCGATCAGCGTCTTGCCGCTGGTGCTGGGCAGGATCGCCGCGAACATCAGCATGATCGGCCCGATCCAGGTGATCACCGGGGTGACCGGCCAGTTGGGTGGGACCGGAACCCAGTGCATGAGCATGGCCACGCTGAAGGCGATGGCAACCATGTACGCTAGTCCGATGTCGAGGATGAGTTGCGGGTCGCGGTCGGCTTTTCGAGCGTAGAAGAACAGCCCGAGGGACAGGGCGATGCTCGCGATCACGACCAGATCGCCGCCGATCAGCTGGCGCCACTCAACGGCGCCCTCGAACATCTCAACCGTTGCCGCCCGCCCGAGTGTCCAGCCCACGAGATACAACACGGACATCAGCGCCGCCGCGATCGACAGACGGCGCGACGCCTGCTGAAGGATGTCGGCGGGAAACTCCCGCCCGGAGCGTCCGTGTGTGGCGGCGAGCTCGGGCGCTGTCCCCGGGGCGGCCGGACAGACGAACTGCGGGTCAGCCATACCTGCGGCATTCTATGCGAGTAAGTCGTAGGTGCGGCCTGGCGGCGGTCGCCTTGGTATCATCCGCGACAGTCGGGACGTCGACGCACTCCGTGCGCGGTCCGAGGGCTGGCGCGATCCCGGGCGCCACGCTCGGTCTCGTTCAGTGGCTTGTTCTGAGATTACGACTGCCCTTGCTGCCGATCTGGTGGGTGGTCGCCACGAGCATCGGCATGTCCGTCGGTCTTGCCGCGAGCACCGCGCTCCTCGGAGACGAGACTTTGGCTGGGTGATGGGGTGGTTCATCACACGCAGCGCGGGCGTGGGCCTTTCAGCTTCTGACCGGCCTGACCCTCTATTTCCTGCTCAGTTCAACCCAGGAATGAAATAGAGGGCGTTTGAGTATCCCGACCGCCGGATGCGGTGTACGATTTTCAGGAATGACGCATCGAATAGCCCGCGAGTCGGCCACGGTTGTACTCGCTTCTGTCGTCTTGCTGGCCTGGCCCCGCTTCACCGATGCCTCGGCGGGGCCTGCGGGTCCGGTGGCGGTTGAGGAGGGCTCAGACCAGACCGAGGACGAAAAAGCCGACCCCACCGCCCTGAAGTACAGCGCTTCGGCCGGGCTTTCTCTCTTTGCGGGCGCCATCGCCTCGGCCGCCCTGCCGTCGGAAATCTACAAGAAGCCGCCGCCGTGTCGCTGGTGCGAGGGGGCGAACCCCAACCTCATCGATCGGTGGGCGAGGAAGGCCCGATGGGAGGATCCATGCCGCGCCGCGCGTCTGAGCAACACGGCCCTCGGTGTGGTGGGCGCCGTGGCCCTTCTGCCCATGAGCCGAGAATCGCGCGGCCGTGAGTGGCTTGTCAACGCGGGAGCGGTGGTCGACTCGGTGTCGGTGACGGTGATGTTGACCCAGGTCGTTAAGTACACGGTGCGCCGGGCGAGACCGGCGGCCTCGACCTGCCATCCCGAACGCTCCACCGAACCGGACCGTAATCTCTCCTTCTTTTCGGGTCACGCCGCGGTGGCGTTCGCCATGGTGTCCTCCGCCCATGAAGCGGCACGGCTGCGCGGTCGGCCGAGGAATGACTGGCTGTGGGTGGGGGGCGCCGCCGCCGCCGCGACGGGCTACTTTCGTGTGGCCGGCGATCGTCATCACCTGGTCGATGTCGTGACCGGCGCGGGCGTTGGCTACTTCGTGGGCGCCTGGGTCACTCGGCATCTCCACGGCCGGGCGGGATCCGGCTTGACTCAGGCCCCGGTCGGCCTGGCCCGCCCGAGTTCGTCCTCTCCGCCGATGTTCGCCTACGCGAGGTCCGTACTGAGCGGAGATCGCCGGGTTCTGGTTCAGGTGGGTAAGGGACCGGGCCGAAGCCTTCAACTGGGAATCAGTTTCTAGTGTCCTGCCTCGGGCCCGGGCGGTTGCGGCCATGGTGCAGTGGGCGCACCGCTCCCGGATTACGCGAGACGCAATTCGATCTTGATGGCCTGGATCCGGCTCTGGATCTCGCCGCGGTCCATTTCGCGATAGCGTTCGGGGAGAAGTTCGCGGCTGGTCGACTCAAGGACGGCGCAAAGGATCTGCATCTCGCGTTCGCGTGAATTGGTGGGCGGGATGAAGTCGGCGAAGACCTTGGCGAGGTGCGCGGCCGAGACCTCGGACACGCCTTCGGACTCGGCTTCGAGCGTCGCGCGCACGAGCACCGCTTCGAGGTCGGAGCCGGACAGGCCCATCAACGCCTTCTTATTCGCCACCGCGGACACGTCGGTCACCGACGTCTTGATCCCAAGCTTTTTCAGCATCACGCGGTAGATCTCGTCGTATTCGGACGGCGTCTCCGGATAGAAAAGCGGGACGTGCTCTTCGGCACGCCCCTGGCGCTTCAGGTCGATGGGGAGAAGGTCGGGTCGGCAGGTGATCAGGAACCAGAGGATCTTTCCGCGGTTCCTGGTGTCACCCATGAATGCCGCGATCTGGGCGAAGACGCGGTTCTGGGTGCCCGAATCGCCCCCCGCGTCGCGATTGCCCAGAGCCGCATCGGCCTCGTCGATGATGACGCCGACCGGCGTCAGGGACGAGAGGATTTTCAGGATCCGCTCCAGATTCGCCTCCGTGGAGCCGACCCACATCGACCGGAAGTTCTTGAGCTTCACGCAGGGAAAACCGATCTCATTCGAGAAGCACTCCACCAGGAACGTCTTGGCGCTGCCCACGGGGCCGCAGATGAGATAGCCCATGGGCACCGCCGCCGGATTGCCGCGGGCGATGGCGCGGGCGGCGCGGCGGAGGCGTTCCTTCACCGCGGGCATTCCGGCCACCATCGACAGGTCGTATTTGGGCTCGACGTACTCCAGAAGACCAAGGCCCTCGGTCTCGATCACTTCCTTCTTGGTGCGCCTCACCTCGTCACGCGTGATCCTGGTAGCCGCGGCGTCTGCGCCATCCAGGATCTGGCCGAGCTGAACGCGGGTCATGCCGGCGGTGAGTTCGGCGAGGCGGGCGGGCTCCAGTTCGCACATCTTCGCGTACCACTCGGCGGGACGAACGGCCTTCAGATATTCCAGTCGTCCGCGCTGGTCCGGCCGGACGATCTCAACCTCGCGCGCCGCGTTCGCGCGCAGGAGTTTAGGATCGATCTCGGCAAGGGTCTCGGTGACCAGAACCACCACGATGTTCTTGGCGAGGAGCGCCGGGTCCTGCGACCACTTGCGCAGGTAGACCAGAACCGCGCGGTCCTCAGGAGTTCGGTAGGAAGCGTCGCCCGCGGGCACCACCGTATCCGCGAACGGCAGCATCATCACGACCGGCCTCGGCGGCTGGGCCATGGCACAACTGCGGAAGTAGGAATCCAGCAAGGCGAAAGCGTTGCCCGGGTCGCGGGGAAGAGTCTGCGCGTAAGACGTCCCGTGCACGGCGTCGTAGCTCTTGAGTTTTTCCTGGAAGTGCCCGCGGGCTTCCGGCGACGAAAACCCCAGGCCCTCGGCCCGGTTGTAGGTGATGAGTGCCGGCCAGCCGGTGAAGAGTTCCTGATGGAGGAACGATTCGAGGGAGAGGAAACGCAGACCCGAGGACGAGCGCACCGGGACGAGGTCCGCCACGGCGCCGTGAATCAGGAACGTGTTCGCCTGCTTGGCCCGAACCGCGCGCACGAGTTCAGCGGCCCAGCCCGGAAGGGTGTCGATGAACGAATTCGTCGGCGCCGTGCTCATCGGGAGCGCTCTCCTGGTCGCGGGGGCCTGAGGTTTTCCTGACGGTTCGGTTGCGGAGAGCGGGCGTTGCGCCCGCCCATCAGAGGCTGAAGCTCTTCGGGCGTTTCCATCATCGGGCGGCCCACCTCGTCGGAGATCGATGGGATCCCAGAAAGCTCCGGCATGGACCCAAGGAGTTGCTCCATCTCCTGCACGCTCGCCGCATCCTGATCGGCCTGGGACAGCAGATCGTCCATCTCCTCTGAGAAGGCGCGCGCGTCGGTGGCGGCAAGCGATTTCTGGAGGAGAAGCTGAAACAGCGACTCAAGAGAATCGAGTTCCGCGAGGAGCGCCTCGCGATTCGCGATGTTGCGCTCGACCGCGGCGAGGAGCTTCTCTTTGATTTCAAGGTTCTGCTTCCACGCTTCCGCCACCCGTGGCGCCAGACCCTCGACCGCGAGCGCCTGCTTGAGCTTCTCGGTTTCGGCCTTCACTTTGCCCGCGTCGAGGGCGCGAATCATCGAGTCGTACTTGCGCACCAGCCATAATCGCCGCAGGCACGTCGCCAGGATGGCTTCGAACTTGTCGGCGTACTCGGCCAGGATCCCCTGGCTCGCCGTGGTGAGGCCCGAATAGTTGCCCTGGATCTGGCGGCAGAGTTTCTTGAGGCTGTCGTAGCGAAGCTTCTGGTCCGGATGCAGCTGGTCGTACCGCTCGTTCTGGGACAGGCTTTCACTCTGACGGGCCGCGTACTTCTTCTCAATCTCGAGCCGTCGCTTCAGCCGTTCAAACATGAACGGCATCACCATGAACTCGCCGCCCAGAAGAAGCAGGAAAGGCAGGGGCGAGATGGTGGCGACCGCGAGGCTGGCCGCAGCCGCCACCAGGATCACCTGGTACTGGTTCGCGATGGCTCGCTTGAGGACCGGGTACTTCTCAAGCACAGAGGAGTCTTACGATCCGGCCTGGGGTGTCTTCTGCGGTTGGGCGGGAGCCGCCTCGGGGAAAGGAGCCGCCACCGCGACCGCATCCGGCTTCTTCAAACCCATCTCGATTTCGAACTCGGAGAGGATGCCCTGGGCCTGGATCTGGCGGGCCTTGCGCTCCATCTTGATGCGATCGACATCGAGGCCGCCGGTCGCAATCTCCACCGACGCCTTGCTCTCCGCTACCTTCTGCTTGATCTCTTCGAGATATTTCTCGGTGGTGGCGCCCGTACCGTAGGTGTCGAGCTCGGCCAGTGCGCTGGCCGCGCTCTTCATGACTTCGGCTTTCTTCGACTCGTGAATGGCGCGCCGCGCCTGTTCGATCTTGTTCTTGAGTTTGCCCTTGATGTCGTCGACCGTCAGCTGCGCGTTTTCGAAGGCGTTGGACGCGGCCATGTGCTGCTCACGACTGGCCGTCAGTTCCAGGCGAAGTTGCTGGAGCGTCGAAGCGTCGTCCTCGGCGATGCGGCGAGCCTCGGGGCTCCCTTCTCTGAGCGCTGCCTGAATCGAAGCGATGAGTTGCTTCTCCTTGCGCTCCATCTCGTCCTTCTCCTGCTCGAGCCGGATGACCGTGGCGCGGGTGGTGATGAGGATCTGATTGAGCCTGGGAAGGGTGTTGCGCATCTCTTCGATGGATTCCTGGAGCATGACCTCCGGGTCCTCGCCGAAAGAGATAAAGAAACCAATCCACGACTTGACCATTCTGCCGAGCCGACCGAACATGCGGGTATCTCCTAGGTTGCGCGCGGTACTTGCGCTTGGGAACGGGGCACTCAGGCGTCCGGCCCATTGGTTTCGTGGGAAGAGTTCCCGACCGAGACAGGGTTCTTTTCGACGAAGGGTCCCACCGCCTCGAAGAGCTTCTGCTCTTCAATCCTCTTTCGAGCCTGCCATGAAGCGAAGCGTTCCTGCTCCTTCGCGATGGCTTCGAGGTTCGCCTGTATCCTCTCGCGGTTCTTCCGCGCGAGTTCGTCGATGCCGGCCTGAAGGGAAGCGTTCTCCTTCTCTCGATCGGCGTTTCGGGCCTCGAGTTTCATGCGCAGGAAACCTTCGAAGCCATCGAGCGCGATGTCGCGGGCGAGGGCGTCCTGGATGACGTCCTCAATCGGGACCGGTCCGGCTGGATTCATGCGCAGAAACCCGGAAAGGGCCGCGGCCTTGGCCTTCGCGTCGAGGGCGGCGAAGTCGGGCGAGGAGAGGATTTCGAGGACCTTGTAGGCGCTGAAACCGTGGCTTGGATCCTGGACTCCCGAGGCCTTGTATATGGCGGGGAAGTCGGGGATTTCATTTCCCTGGGAGATGGACTGTTCATCGAGTCTGGGTGCTGGAACGCGATGAATGATCTCCTTCATGGACAGCGCCGGAGTCGCGGGCGACGAGCCAGACCTCCGCGGGACCGCGGCCGAAGGCGCCATGGGAGCCGCGGCCGGAGGGCCAACCGGCGGATCCTCCGCCTCGACAAGCTTCATCTTTTCGAGAATGCCTTTGAGACCCATATAAAAGAAGCGTAGGCGTGAGGGAGGTGCGGAGTCAAGGAGAAGCCGCCTCCATGGAAAAACGCTGGTTACGTTGTCCAACGCTACTCCCTCCGCGCCGCTTTCCATTCGTCCATCTCTTCGAGCGATTTCGGCCAGTCGCCTCGCAGCCATCGCGAAAGGCCCCGGTCGGCGAGAAGTTTTCCCCCGGTCTGGCAGGTGGGACAGTAGTTGCACTGGTTACTGGCATAGGCGATCCGCTGCACCTTCGTTCCGCAGACCAGGCAAGGTTGCTTCGCCTTTCCGTGAACGCTCATGGCCGGATGGAAGGCCGTGACCTTCTCCGGGAATCTCGCGCCCCACTGAGCCCGCAGGCGATCGCACCACTCCAGCAGAGTCGTCTGGGTGGTCTGATGGAGGCGCTCGATCTCATCGTCTCGCAGTCGCTCTGTCCAGACGAGCGGCGACAGCCTCGCGCGGTGAAGAATCTCGTCCGAGTAGGCGTTCCCGATGCCGGCGAAAAGGCGCGGGTCGGTGAGCGACCGCTTGACCGTGTGGTTCTCGACGAGAAGCCTCGCCTTGAAATCGTCAAGTGAAGCGGCGAGGGGTTCGATCCCTCCTGGATTGTGCGCCCCGAGACCGGTTCGACCGCGAACGACGAATAGGGAGGCCCGCTTCTTCGTCGAGACTTCGGTCAGGAAGAGCGAGCCGTGGTCGAAGTCCAGGGCGAGGTGGTCGGTGCGACGCGACACAGCCGCGCCCCGTTTCTTCCAGTGGAAACGTCCCGCGATCATCAGGTGGATGACGAGGTAGAAGTCGTCTTCGAGGCCGATGACGACGCGCTTCGCGATCCGCTCGACCGAAAGGACCCGCTTTCCGGCGGCCGCGCTCAACGGGGGATCCCAGGTGCGCGCGAGGAACGGACTGACCAGCCGAACGGACTCGACCGCGCGCCCGCCGATGAATCGATCGAGCGCCTCGACGTAGACGGTCAGATCGGGCAGTTCCGGCATCGAATCGGAATTATCACCCCGTTGGCTCGCGCTCCTTCGAACCGCGCCTCGAAAGCGGAGCGGCGCGTAGACTGAACGCGCGAAAAAACTCATGCCCACGATTGGAGCGATGGCCGTGGCGTCGATTGTGAGCTATGTGGCGGGAGATCTGATTGCGGGCTTCGCCAGCCTGCCCGCTCAGCTCATCGTGGGTACCGCGGTTTTTTACTCAGTGTTCTACCCCGTGCGCAGATGGCTCAGAGAATTGCGCGGCGACTGATGTGGGCGTCCCCTCGTCCGCGTAGAATCCCCGCCCCCAGATGCCTCGCTCGGTTTTGCTCTCCCTGGCCTGCCGGGTGTGCGTTCTGGCCCTCGTCGTCGCGGCCGCCACGGCTGCCGCCGAGACGCCCCAGGAGAAACAGTCCCGGGTGCGGGCGCTCGCTTCGCGCGAATGGACGGTGGAGGCGCGTCGGGTGAGGGGGGGCCTCGTGATCGACGGCCGCCTGGACGAACCGGACTGGCTGGCCGCGACTCCGATCGCGGAGTTCTTCCAGCGGGAACGGAACGAAGGTCTGCCGAGCACGGAGCGAACGGAAGTGAGGGTTCTCTTCGATCAGACGAACCTCTTCATCGGCTTCTCCTGCTTCGATGCCGACATATCCAAGTCGCAGGCCCGGGCCATGTTCCGCGATGAGAACCAGGGTTCGGACGACCTCGTCGCGATCATGCTCGACGCTTTTCACGACCATCGGTCAGCCATCCAGTTCGTGACCAATCGCAACGGCGCTATGGAGGATCTCTTCCAGAACGGCGAGACGCAGTCCACTCGCAACCATGACTGGGACACGGTTTGGAATTCCCGCGGCTGGCAAGACGACAAGGCCTGGTACGTCGAGGTGGCCATACCCTTCAAGTCCCTCCGCTTCGAACTCCCGAAGGACGGCGAGCCGCTCGTCTTTGGCGCCGGGTTCAAGAGGAATATCCCGCGGAAGAACGAGGAGGATTACTGGCCGTTCGTGCCCAACGATTCGACCTGGTACCGGCCCGCCGAACTGGGCCACATCCAGGGCATGGTCGACGCGAAGCCGGGACGGAATCTGCAGATCCTGCCTTATGCCCTCGGCGGCGCTCGGAAACAGCGGTTTTCGGATCGCACAAATCGGAGTGAAGTTGGCCTCGACGCAAAATGGGGGATCACGCCCGGCCTCACCGCGGACTTCACCGTGAACACCGACTTCGCGCAGGAAGAGGTCGACTCACTCCAGATCAACTTCACCCGATTCTCGCTGGTTTTTCCGGAGAAGCGTCAGTTCTTTCTCGAAGGCCAGAGGCAGTTTCAGTTTGGCCTCCGCGGCGAGACCGACCTTGTCTTTACCCGCCGGATTGGCCTTTCGGATCGCGGCGACCCGGTGCCGATTCTGGCGGGCGCGCGCCTCTCCGGCCGGCAGGGGCGGTGGAGTCTCGGCTTCATGGATCTGCAGACCGAGAAGACCGGGACGCTTTCCGGGGAGAATTTCGCGGTGGGCCGGGTGCGGCGGGATCTGTTCAAGCGGTCACAGATCGGAGCCGTGTTCACCAATCGACAGAGCGGGGGCGACTACAACCGCGTGGCCGGAATCGATGCGAGTTTCGCGACCGGGAAGTGGTTCGCGGAGGGCTTCGCGGCACGCGTGTTTGACGGCAGCGCGCTTTCCCGAAGGAGCAGCGCTATGGGCCGGGCCGGTTACGAGGCTGACCGGTATGGAGCGACCTATCGCTACCTGGGAGCGGGCGAGGACTTCAATCCCGGACTTGGCTTCGTGCGACGACCCGGCGACACCCAGCATGAACTCAATGGCCGCTTCTCACCACGGAGCGGGGGCAAGCGGGTCCGACGGTTTGGGTTTGAGCCCTCATTCACGTACATCAAGGACCACGAGGGCGACCTGTCGACTCGCGAGGCTCAGGCGATCGCGTTCGTCGAGTTCGAGACTGGAGACACCGGGGGCATGGAGGTCACCCAGACCCGTGAGGTCATCCGGAGCGCCTTCAAACTGCGCGACGACGTGACCATCGCTCCGGGTTCCTATGACACCACCCAGTGGCTGGTCACGGTCGACACGTTCAGACGGCGACAATGGAAGGGGACAGTGGCGTATCAGCAGGGCGGGTTTTGGGACGGCACCAGGAAGACGCTCAGCGGAACGCCCGCCTGGAGATTTTCGAAGCACGTCGGCGCTTCGGGCAGTTACTCCGTCAACTGGATCGACCTCTCCCAGAAGCGGTACTCGACGCATCTGATCTCGGGGCGTCTCGATGTCGCCTTCACGACGCAGGTCGTCCTCCTGTCTTTGCTTCAATACAACTCCGACACGAAGCAGTTTTCGAAGAACATCCGGTTCAACTGGATTCCCAAGCAGGGCACCGATCTCTTCGTCGTCTACAGCGAAACGGACCAGTCCGGCCGCACTCCCGGGGCCAGAGATCGATCGCTCACGGTGAAGCTCGCCTATCGCTTCGCTTTGTAGCGCCCTCGATCTAACGTCGGAGACATGACCCGCGTCGTTTCGTGGCTGGCCGTTCTCTACGTGGCC
>JANLWV010000170.1:0-12122 GCA_031364765.1 Vicinamibacteria bacterium | reverse complement strand
GTCGAAGTGGCGATCATTCGCCCGGGGCCCATTGTGGGCCAGATGGTCCATCCGTATCTCGATCGACGTGCCGGTCGGAAGCCGGTGGAGTATCCACATTCCTCGCTCGAGCCCATCCTGAAACGAACCCTGGGCGTGCCTCTGTTCCAGGAGCAGCTTCTGCGCATGGCCATGACCGTCGCGGGTTTCACCGGAGGCGAGGCCGAGGAGCTCCGGCGCGCCATGGGCTTCAAGCGGTCAGAGAAACGCATGGCCGAGATTGAGACCAAGCTGCGACAGGGGATGGGGAAGAACGGCATCCAGGGTGACGTGCAGGATCAGATCGTCAAGTCGATCGCCTCCTTCGCGCTTTACGGTTTTCCTGAATCGCACGCGGCGAGCTTCGCGCTGCTGGCCTATGCGAGCGCCTATTTGCGCGCCCACCATCACGCGGCGTTTGTCTGCGCGCTGCTCAACAATCAGCCGATGGGCTTCTACCATCCGATGACTCTGGTCAAAGACGCGCAGCGGCACGGGGTGAAGTTCCTTCCCGTTGACGTGACCAAGAGTGAAGTGATCTGTACTTTGGAAAAGTCGACCCGCCCCTCGGACCAGCGTCCGGAGCGCGATTCACTCGCGCGAAGGACTCCTGATCGAGAACCGAGGGGCGAGGGAGACGGGGGAGTGCGAGGGGGCGCTGGGTTCGTGTCCAGCCCCCCTCGCCTTGAAGTCAGACTGGGTCTGAACTACGTCACCAGTCTTCGGACGCCGGCGGCGGCTTCCATCGTTGAGAGGCGGGGGCAGAGCCCGTTCGTCTCGATTGAGGATTTCGCCCGACGGACGAAACTCCATGCCGACGAACTGGAGCGTCTCGCCTCCATCGGCGCCTTCGCGGCCTTCGATCGAACCCGGCGCGATGCCCTGTGGCAGGTCGCGACTCTTGGGCAGTCTTGTGGACCGCTGTTTGAAGCGACCGATGATGGTTCTGAAGACGACGAGGCCACGCCGTCGCCCTTGCCGGCGATGTCCACTCTCGACCGTCTGCGCGCGGACATTATGGGGACCGATCTCACCATTGGCCCGCATCCGGTAGCGCGATTCCGCGACAGGCTGAAAGAGGCGGGGGTTCTGCGCGCCACAGACCTTCCCTATGGCCGCGACGGCGACTTCGTTCGGGTAGCCGGCGCCGTGATTTGCCGTCAACGTCCGGGCACGGCCAAGGGCTTTCTGTTTCTGACTCTCGAAGACGAAACGGGCCTGGTCAATGTCATTGTTCGCCCGGATCAGTTCGATCGATTCCGAAAACTGCTCACCGATGCCCCGCTCCTCAGGGTTGATGGGGTGCTTCAGGCCAAAGAGGGAATCACCGTCCGCGCCATAGGCGTGAGCCCCATCCTCAGCGGCGTGAGCCCCATCCTCAGCGGCGTGAGCCTCATCCTCAGCGGCGTGAGCCTCATCCTCAGCAATGACGAGCCCGACGAAGTTCCTGCGATCCCGGTGAGGAGTTTCAGGTGAAGGCGTTTATCTTGGAAGGGATTCGATGACCAAGTTCAGATCCATCTTTGCCTGCCAGGCCTGCGGGTTCCAGAGTTCCAAGTGGCTCGGTCGATGTCCCGAGTGCGGAGACTGGAACACGTTTGTCGAGGAACGCGAGGAGATTCAGAGCGGCAAAGCGTCCAGGCAGCAACGCGTTTTGTCCGAGACCCTGGCGAAACCGAAGCCGTACGAGACGGTGGACGCGGGCGATGCTCCTCGTTTTCCGTCCGGCATCGGCGAGTTCGATCGCGTCCTGGGCGGTGGTGTCGTCCCCGGGTCGCTCGTGCTGATCGGGGGCGAACCGGGCATCGGCAAGAGCACGCTGCTCCTGCAGGTGGCCCAGCTGCTCGCCCGCACCGGCGGCGCTGTTCTTTACGTTTCCGGCGAAGAATCCGAGAGACAGATCAAGCTCCGCGGCGATCGCCTGGGGCTCGCCGGCGGCGCTCTCTTTCTGATGTCCGAGACTTCGCTCGAGAACATCCTCGAGCAGGTGGATGTGATGAAACCCTCGTCCCTCGTGATCGACTCGGTCCAGACCATCTACTCGTCGAAGTTCGCGTCGGCGCCCGGTTCGATCTCGCAGGTCCGGGAGGTGGCGACCCAGCTTCTTTTTCTGGCCAAGGCCCGTGGCATCACCACGTTCATCATCGGTCACGTCACCAAAGATGGGTCGCTCGCCGGTCCCAAGTCGCTCGAACACATCGTCGACACCGTCCTGTATTTCGAGGGTCAGAAGAACCACCATCATCGCATCGTGCGCGCGGTGAAGAATCGCTTCGGAGCCACGAGTGAGCTGGGCGTTTTCGAAATGACGGGAGGGGGACTCATTCCGGTCGCCAATCCCTCGGCACTTTTCCTCTCCGAGCGGCTTCCGGGATCTCCAGGATCTGCGGTGGTCGCCACGGTTGAAGGCACGCGGACGATGCTGGTGGAAGTGCAGGCCCTCGTCACCAGCGCGTCGTTTGGGTCTCCACGCCGGATGGCCATAGGCCTCGACCGCGACCGCACGTCGCTTCTGCTCGCCGTTCTCGAGAAGCGGGCCGGCTATCCCCTGGCTGATCAGGACGTTCATGTGAGCGTCGTGGGCGGTCTCGAGGTCGAAGAACCCGCGGTCGACCTGGGCATTGCCGCCGCGGTGATTTCGTCCTTCACCAACAAGCCGGTGCCTGAGAAGATGGCGGTGTTCGGCGAAATCGGCCTGGGTGGCGAACTGCGGTCTTCGGGTCAAGCCGCTCTCCGTCTCCGAGAAGTGGCGCAAATGGGCTTCGAACGCTGCGTCATTCCCGCCGCGGGGGGCGCCATCCCGCCGGCTGATTTCCCGTCGTCGCTCAAGGTCCACGCCGTCCGCACCCTCGACGAAGCGCTCAGGACCATCTTTTAATTGGGGGGCCGCAAACTCAGTACGGACTTCCTGCTCAGCCCCCCACACCCCCGTCGCTCCGGCCCAAATGAATTGGGCCTTCGCTCACGGCCCACGCCGACCACTCCTGTGCCGCCTTGGGCCTGCGCTGGCGTAAACTCCGCGGCTCCGCAGATGTCCGAGATCTCGCGCAAAGAGCCGCTTTTCACCGGGCCGTTCGTGACCATGTGGGCGTTTTCGTTCAGCGTGTTCGTGTCGCTTTTCATGCTCCTGCCGGTGGTTCCGTTCCAGGTGCTCGCGGAAGGCGGGACCGAAACGCAGGCCGGGCTCTTCATGGGGCTGCTCACCTACTCCTCCGGCCTGTCCGCGCTTTTCACCGGCGCGCTGTCGGACCATATCGGACGGCGGAAGCAATTGATCATCTGCGCTTTCGCCATCACGACGTGTGTGCTTCTCTACGGCGTCCTCCCGAATCTGCCGCGCCTTGTCTTCGTGACTCTCCACGGTGTCTTCTGGTCCGGGCTGCTGCTCGCCTCATCCGCGCACGTGTCCAGCGTGATACCCGCGGGCCGGCGCGCCGAGGGCCTCGGCTATTGGGGGATGTCGTCATTGCTGGCGGTGACCGTCGCGCCGACCATCGGCTTCGCCATATACAAGCACGGCTGGCTGACCTTGTGTCTCTCCGTGGCGGCGATGAACGTGGTCATGGGACTCATTGCCTGGTCGATTCACGAGAGTCACACGGGCGCGTCTGGCTGGCCCACCTCCCGCGAACTCAAGGATTCGCTCAACTTCAGCGTGCTCCGGCTGTCGATTGCTTTGTTCCTCTACTCCTTTGCGTTCGGCTCGGTCACTTCGTTCGCCGCCCTGGCCGCGGACGCGCGAGGGATCGCGCCACGTGAGATCTTTCTGACCACGATGGCGTTCACGACTTTCCTCTCTCGCCCGATTCTGGCCCCCTTCCTCGACCGGCTTGGGCACGTCCGCATGTTTCGCGCGTTTGTGACCATGATTCCGCTCGGTCTCGCCCTTCTGTGCTTTGCCACCACGACGTGGACGATGGCCCTCTCCGCCACCATCTTCGGGCTCGCCTATGGCAACTGCCATCCTGCGTTCACCGCCTATATCCTGGGGCGGGTGGACGAGCGGGGCCGCGGCGGCGCCTTCGGCGGAATCCTCGCGGCATTTGACGTGGGCATCGGCACCGGCTCCATCCTGTCCGGCATCCTGGTTCATCGCTTCGGTTTCGGAGTCGCCTTTGGAACCGCGACCGTGCTCTCGGCCTTGTCGCTTCCCTACTTCAACTGGGCGCGGCCCCGGTTTGAGCGCGATAATCTCGCCCGCCCGATGGGCGCAGCTGTTTAGCGCCCAGAAGCGGATTTGCCATGATTCATCCCCCCTCGCCTCGTCCTCTTGCCGTGGTCTGCCTGTCCGGGGGCATGGACTCCGCGGTCACCGCCGCGATCGCCCGGGAAACCCATGACCTCGCCCTGCTCCACGCCAACTACGGGCAGCGCACCGAGTCACAGGAGCTCGAAAGCTTCGAAGCCCTCGCCCATAGGCTCGGCGTTGCCGCCCACCGTCGCCTGATCGTGGACTTCGCTTCGCTCCGGCACATCGGGGGCAGCAGCCTGACCGACCGATCGATTGCGGTCCGCCACGGGGATCCCGAGGAAGGAGTGGTGCCGAGCTCGTACGTTCCCTTCAGGAACGCGCATCTTTTGGCCGCGGCCACCAGTTGGGCCGAGGTAATTGGGGCGACCGCCATTTTCGTGGGGGCCGTCGAAGCCGACTCTTCTGGCTATCCTGACTGCCGGCCGGGGTTCTTCCGCGCTTTTGCGGAAGCGATCCGCCTCGGCACGAAACCCGAGACCGGAATCACCATCGAAACCCCGGTGATTTCGATGAGCAAGACAGAGATCATCAAGCGAGGTCTCGGCCTCGGCGTCCCGTTTGAGCTCACCTGGTCGTGTTACGAGTCGAACGACGAAGCTTGCGGAGAATGCGAGAGTTGCCGGCTCCGCCTTGCCGCCTTCGAGAGAGCGGGCTTGTGTGATCCCATCCGCTATCGGGTCCGCCCAAACTCATGAGACACTCGTCCAAAGAGTCGAACAGGAGAAACTGATGAAGCGCATCCTTATGGCCTTTGCGGCCCTGCTTATTTCCGTGTCGATGGCTGCCGCCCAGACCGGCGGCGTTCGAGGCAAGATTCTCGACGAAAAAGGCGAGCCCATCGAGGGCGTCGCGGTCAAGATGGAGTTCCAGGGCGGAGTCAACCTGGCCTTCGACAGCAAGACCAACAAGAAGGGTGACTTCATGCAGATTGGCCTTCGCCCGGGGACCTGGAAGTTCACGTACACGAAGGAAGGCTTTCAGATCTTTGCCGCGCCCATGCGGGTTTCCCTTGGCGATGCGACCGTTCTTCCGCCCGTCAAACTGATGTCGGCGAAGGCAGGCGCGGGCGGCCCCGGTGGCGAGGATCTGCAGAAGACCTTCTCTGAGGCGGTCGCCAAGCTGCAGGCCGGCGACTTTGACGGCGCCATCGCCGCCTTCGACGCGATGATCGTGAAGAACCCGTCGCTCGCCGAAGCTCATTACAACAAGGGCTTCGCCCAGTATCAGAAGAAGGACTATCCCGCCGCCGAAGCCTCGCTCAAGCGCGCGCTCGAGGTAAAGGCGGACTACGGCGACGCCCGGGTTCTGCTCTCGAACATCTACACCGCGCAGGGCCTCAGGGACAAGGCGGTTGAAGTGATGTCAGCCGGCCCCGGCGCCGGCGACGCGCGACAGCTCTTCAACCTGGGTCTCGCCCTTCTCAACAGCGGCAAGGGTGAAGAAGCCACCGCCGCGTTTCTCAAGGCCGAGGCCGCCGATCCTTTGAACTCGGAGGTTCAGTACTACCTCGCCACCTCAGCGCTTAACGCGGGCAAGACCGACGAGTGCATCACGCGCCTCGAGAAGTACCTCGTCATGGGTCCGAAGAGCGATCAGAACAAGGCCACCGCCACCGGGCTGTTGGCCGCGCTCAAACCCAAGAACTGAAGACCGCTTCCAGCTTTTGACGATCGCCGATCGTCTCCATGCGGTCCGCGCGCGAATCGCGGCGGCCGCAGGGCGCTCTCAGCGGAATGCGGGGACGATCGCCCTGGTGGCGGTCAGCAAGTTTCACCCCGTCACCCTCATTGAAGAGGCCTACGCGGCGGGCCAGCGGTTTTTCGGGGAAAATCGTGTTCAGGAAGCGGAAGAGAAGAAACGCCGGCTCGCCCTCCTTCTCCAGAATGCCGATCCGCTGCGTCTCGAACTGATCGGCGCCCTTCAGTCGAATAAGGCCCGCAAAGCCGTTGGCGCGGTCTCGCGGATCCAGTCGATCGACTCGGCCGATGTGGCTGCGCGGGTGGGCCGGGCCGCGGTGGAAATGGGACGGGTGATGCCCATCCTCATTCAAGTCGATCTTGCGGGCGAGGCGACGAAATCGGGGGTGCCCGAGACCGAGGTTTTCTCGGCACTTGAAACGCTCATCGGTGTGGCCGGGATCAGCGTCGATGGCCTGATGGTCATTCCGCCATTCCTTGAGAATCCGGAGAATGTGCGGCCTTACTTCGCCCGGCTCCGCTCGCTCAGGGACCAGGCGACGGAGCGAGGTCTTCTGGCGGGACGGGAGCTCTCGATGGGCATGAGCCACGACTTCGAGGTGGCGATCGAAGAAGGAGCCACGATCGTGCGGGTCGGGACCGCGATCTTCGGCGAGCGGCCACCGAAGCCTCCATAGGACGATGACGAGGCCGGACACTAGTGGACCCAGCCTGAATCCTTCGGATCCTTCCCCTCGTCCTTGTTCCTTCCGCCTTCGACAGCCCTAAGGCCCGGGTTGGCGCGTTTCGGCGCCAGGAGCCGGTTCAGCTGCAGTTGGGCGGCAAGTGCGGTGCCCCCCCGGATGTAGGCGTACATCACGGCCATGGCGAGGAAGTGCGGGGCGAAGTTCGCGAAGCCGTACATGATGGCGAACAGTCCGGTCATTCCCACGGTCAGATAGAGCAGGTTCTTGCCTGCGGCCGGCAACATCAGCATGAAGAGGATGGTGCGGTTGGGGAAGAGAAGCGCCCAAGCGACGATCAGCGCATCGGCCAGCGGCCAGATCGAGAGGTACTGACTTCGATACACCTCGTCCCACCAGAGTCCGAGGAGGGTCGTGAGCCAGCCCGCTCCGAGCGCTATGCCCGCGCAGATCAGAAGATAACGAGCGCCTCCCCAGAGTGCGGCGAGGTCGCGACCGAACACGCCAAGCATCAAGGATGCGAAAACCAGATTCTGACCGTCCGCCTCGAAAAAGGCCCAGGTGACGGTCCGCCAGATCTGGCCCTGGGCCACGAGAAGCGGGGACAACGGGGCCAGGCTCAAAGCCGGGATGCCGAGCCGCGCCGCAAATGAGAGGAGCGCGCTTCCGAGGACGACAAAAACAATCAGGACAAGCGAAGCCGTCGGCATGGACTGGCCCAGGATGGTCACCGGTCGATTCAGAAAAGAGCGCCTCATCAGCCTTGATCGTATCGCGAGCGATTAGGATCTCGAAGTCCGGTCGAAGACGCGCCACGACTCGAATCATGAGCCACGAACTTCCAAACGCCGACCTCGTTGTTCGCAACATCGGCTCGCTGGCCACCCTCAAGGGGGCGAGGCCCAGGCGGGGCTCGGACTTGAGAGACATTGGCCTCCTCCGGAACGCGGCGGTGGCTGCGGATCGGGGCCGCATTGTGTTTGTCGGCGCGGAGGGCGACCTCGGCCGGAGCGTTCGCGCATCCGCGAACGTGATCGAGATCGACGCGCGAGCCAAGGCCGTCATTCCCGGCTTCGTGGATGCTCACACCCACCTCGCCTACGCGGGCGATCGCGACGACGAAATTCGCGCCCGGCTGGCCGGAGCCACCTACGAGCAGATTTCCGCCCTAGGCGGGGGCATCGTCAAGACGGTGACCGCGACGCGCGCGGTTTCCGTCCACGACCTGACCGGGATCGTCCGGTCTCGGCTGGATCACCTTCTCTCTTTGGGCACCACCACCGCGGAGGTGAAGAGCGGTTACGGTCTTTCGATCGACGCGGAGAAGAGGTCGCTTGAGGCGGTGCGCGAGGCGGCCCTCGATCATCCCGTTCGGGTCGTTCGGACGTATCTGGGCGCCCACGAGGTTCCTCTGGAGCGCCGGTTGGACCGCGAGTCTTACCTCGCCGAGCTGGTGGACACCGCGATCCCCGAGATCGCCCGGCTTGGCCTCGCCGACTTTGCGGACGTGTTCTGTGAGCGTGGAGTCTTCACCGTCGATGAGAGCCGTCGCATCCTCAAGGCAGCGTCCTTGTCGGGCCTCGGCCTGCGAATCCACGCCGACGAGTTTTCAGACACCGGAGGAGCGGCGCTGGCCGCGGAGTTGCACGCCCGGTCCGCCGACCACCTCGTTCAAACTTCCGAGGACGGGATCGCCGCGATGGCCCGCGCGGGGGTGGTCGCGACCCTGCTTCCGACCGCATCCTTTTTTCTGAAGCTCGGGAAGTTCGCGCCGGCGCGGAAGATGATCGAGAAAGGAGTCGCGATCGCGCTGGGATCCGACACCAATCCCGGCGGCGGACTCTCGTCGTCGATGCCCTTCGCGATGACCCTCGCCTGCTTCGGAATGGGCTTGTCTCTCGAAGAGGCGCTGTCCGCGGCGACGATCGGCGGGGCGACGAGCGTGGGCCTCGAGGACGAAGTCGGAAGCATTGAAGTCGGCAAGCGAGCCGACCTGCTGATCCTCGACAGCGATCGCCTTCTCGACCTCGTCTCGGTGGGCGAGAACCCGGTGGCCCAGGTAGTGGCAGGCGGCCGGCTCGCGACCTAACCCACTCGGGTGCGGCTCTGCGCCTCACGCGCGGAGCGACGACTCGTGAACGTGCCTGATCAGTCGTCATGGCTCATGTCCTGCGACAACCCTAGCGCCACGAGGACAATTGGGGCTACTGTGAGCGATGTGATGCCACGCTGTCTGCAGTAACTCGAGGCGAGCCAAGCCGACAGAGCCTTGGTCCCCTTGCTCGCATTGCAGCCGACACAACACCGCACGATGTTCTCCCGCGTGATGATGGTGGCGTCATTCACAATGTGCTCCCACGAGGGGACATCCCGCCTCGAAGCGCACTCACCCTCGAAACTCACGCCGCAATAGACGCAGCAGCGATCCCGCTCGACGACCTCGCGTTCAAGCCACAGCGGAATGTTCCAGCGGTTCATGGCTCGTTGCCGTGATTCTCGGCCACTCGACTGTGCGCATGACACGGCCCCGCCGACGTTCCCGCTGCATCCGGCGTGACAGACGCGTGGCGAGCCTGCGTGACGCTCTGGCACCGGCGGCTCGGCTGGGGTGACGGAATCGGAACGACGGCGTTCAGGCTCAGGTTCACGTGGGACGATTTTCGACGGGTCGCTGCCGTAGGAGCTTCTTGTCGGGTCGTTCACGTCAAAGACGGACCTTTCGCGGCAACGTCAACGACCCGAAGTCCCGGCGCTCAACGTGGACGTGGGCGATCCGAAGTCCCGGTTGTCAACGGGAACGACCCGGCGTTCCGGGGCAAACGTGGACGCGATCGTGAATGGCCGTTCTCGCTAGAAGTTCGCGCGCAACTGGAGTTCGATGCGGCGGTTTCCAGCTTCGCCGCCACCCCCGCCCCCGCCTCCGGGCCCGAAGCCCATGAAGAAGCCGGCGAGGGACGTCGACTGGCCGAAGAGAGGAGACGCAAGATTCCCGACCGGAGTGCCCGCGTTCTTGCGATTCAGGACGTTCGAGACGCTGATCGAGACGGTCAGGCCCGGACCGCCGCCACCCATTCCGCGCATTCCCCCCATGCCGCCGTGCTCGCCGCCGCCCATTCCCATCGGAGGCCCGCCCCCGCCCGGACCGCCTGCGGGCGTCGTTGCCGTCTTCGCCTTCTTGAACGGGATGGACTTCGAGAGCCGGAGAGACAGGCTCGCAAAGCTCGGCCCCTCACCGTAGTTGCGAGGAATGATCACCCCCGCGCCAGTTGTGTTGAGAAGGCCATACTCGGTGTCGATCACTCCCGCTTGCCCTTCGGCCCCGAAACTGGGCCGATCGGAAAAAACGGTGTCGAGATTAAAATCACGTCCGCTGGTGATGTTGTACGGTCGGCCGGTGGAAACGATTAGCATCGGCCCGATCTTGATTCCCCAGGGCGCCTCGATGTTGCCGCCCGCCATCACGCGGTGGCGCACGTCGGAGGACGCGCGACCGTATTCGGCCTCGAGGTCGGTGGGAATGGCCGGGAAGCTGCCCGCACCGTCGGTGTCGGATTTGGTCCAGCCAAGGAAATAGCGGACGAAGAACGTGTTCCTCCGACCGGGCCGGCTTCCGAGACCGGCGACCACCTGAAACTGCCGGTTTCGCCCGCTGGTCTCGTACGCATAGATCGCTCCCGGGATGTCGAGGGGGCGGGTTCCATCAGCGCGGATCGCGTTGATGTTGCGCGACCGCAACTGATGGTCGCCGCGGGAAGCAATGAGGGCGAGCGACCCCGTCATGCTTCCCATCTGCTGCTCCACGGAGAGCGAGCCCTGAATGGACCGGGGGGAGCGCACGCCGGCATCGATGACGCGGGTGTTCTGGGGCAGCGAGAACCGGTTCAGGGTTTCCACCGTCGGGACGCTGGTCACCGTTCCATTCGAGATCTTGATCGTGTCCAGAACCGAGGTGTCGGTCACGACGTACTGGAGGCGTCCGCCGCCAAGGTATCGATTCGCATCGAGGACCAGGCCCTCGTTGACCCGGTCGTAGAAAACTCCGATTCCGCCTCGTGTGACCGTCTTCGGTGTCCGGCCGTCCTTGTTCATTTTGAGCGAATAGGCGAATGAGATGCGGGGCGCCAAATCGAGCCGCGTGTCCACATTGGTCTGGAGTTCGCCGCGAAGGCCAAGGCCGAGGACGAGGCGGTCCGACTTCTTCCAGTCGTCGTTGAAGAAGACGCCCAGGTCGGTCTGGGCGACCGCCGCCACCGGGTTTCCCCCCGCGACCACGAACTGGGTGGCTCCGCCCCCGAGGGTTCGAATCTGGGAGGGCGAGAGGCCGCGGGACTGAAGGGCGAGCGTCCGGCGGTAGCGTTCGAGGCTCGAGAGACTCACGATAGAGGGGGAGCCGTCCGCGCCGAGGATGGGGTTGAAGTTCGCATCGAGAGCCGGTCCCGATCCGCCGGCGAACGTCACCACCCCGGCGAAGTTGTTGCGCGAGAGTTCGTCGGTCGTGTTGCGCCGCACCCGGAACCCGCTGCGGAACGCGTGGCTCTTGGTGGCCCAGGAAACCACGTCCGAAAGCTCGAACCTCGATCCGTCCGTCCTCGAGATCCCCACCGCAGCCCCCCCGCTGGTGAAGGCCTCCTGCACCACCAGGGTCGCCGAAGGATCCTGCGAGGTCTGGTCCCGGCCGCTTTTGCCGAAGCGCATCCGCACCTCGTTGGCCGCCTTGCCCAGGATGCTGTTGAGGGTGACTTCGCCGTTGTTGTCAAAGTTGGTCGAATCAAAGCCGCGGGACGGCAGGTTGAAGCCCCCGATGCCGCTGTCCGCCGCCTTGTTGTCGGAGTGTGAGTAGCGGGCGGTCAGGGACTGATTGTTTGAGATCTGCCAGTCGATCCGTGGCGAAAAGGAGAACCGGCTCTGGGGCCGGACGATCGTCTGCGCGAACGGCGTGCTGACGAGATTGCTATCGAGGATCACCGCGTTGATGGTCTCGTTGCCGTCCACACTTCGATAGTCCGAATCGAAGGAGAACGACGCCTTTCCCTTGGCGATCGGCCCGGCGAACTCCAGGCTGTAGTCCTCGCGCTGGTAGGGCGGCTTGTTGGGAGCGTAAGGGTTGCGTGTGTTGAGAGCATCGTTGTTAAAGCGGAATGACGCCCCCCCGCGGTACTTGTCGGCGCCCGGCCGCGTAAAGATTTGAATGTGACCGAAACCCATGCGATCGAACTCGGATGAGAACGGATTCGAATTCAGCCGAATCTCCCGAATGGACGCCTTGTTGGGGACGCGTCCACCTGTGAATCCGTCGATGGAGATCTGCCCGCCGTTGGGGCCTCCCGAGTTTCCGGCCAGGGCTTGAAGGTAGGCGGCGAGTTCGTCGGGGTCATCCGGGAGCGCCTCGATATCGGACTCCTTCAGAACGATGGCGCCGGCGTTCTGGGAGGCGCCCAGGCTCACGGCCAGGGCCTGTTCTTCGACGGTGAC
>JANLWV010000169.1:0-11560 GCA_031364765.1 Vicinamibacteria bacterium | reverse complement strand
GTCTTGAAGCTTCGGCCCTGGCGCAGAATGATTTCGCCCGGGCTTTCCTCGGCCCCGGCGAACAGAGATCCAATCATCACGGAGTCGGCGCCGACGGCCAAGGCCTTCGTGATATCGCCGGAGAACTTGATGCCCCCATCGGCGATGACCGGAATTCCCGCGTCGCCGCAGGCCTCCACCGCCTCGGCAATCGCGGTCACCTGGGGCATGCCGGCCCCGGACACAATGCGGGTGGTGCAGATGGATCCTGGCCCCATGCCAACCTTCACCGCAGAGACGCCCGCCGAGACCAGATCCTTGGCGCCCTCCCTGGTTCCCACGTTGCCGGCCACCAGCTCGAGGTCAGGGAAGGCGTTCTTCACCCTGGCAATCATCTCGAGCACGGCCCGGGTATGGCCGTGCGCGGTGTCGATCGCCACCACGTCGACCTTGGCGTCCACCAGCGCGCGCACCCGATCCAGCGTGTCCGCGGCGATGCCAACCGCGCCGCCCACCCGAAGCCGCCCCGCGGAATCCTTGCAGGCGCTCGGATACTTGATTCGCTTCTGAATGTCCTTGACCGTGATGAGGCCGCGCAGGTTGTTGGCCTCGTCGACCACCAGCACCTTCTCGACCTTGTGCTTGTGGAGCAGCAGCTTGGCTTCGTCGAGAGTGGCGCCCACTCGAACCGTGATCAGCGGATCGCGGGTCATCAGTTCGGCGACTCGAAGTGTGGTCCGCGTCTCAAATCTGAGGTCGCGGTTCGTGAGGATGCCCACCAGCTTTCCGCTGTCCGTCACCGGCACGCCGCTGATCCGGAACTTCGCCATCAGCGCAAGGGCGTCGGAGACCGGGGCTTGAGGCGACACCGTTACCGGATCGACGATCATCCCCGCCTCCGACCGCTTGACCTTGTCGACCTCCGCGGCCTGCTGGTCGATGGGCAGGTTCTTGTGGATAAAACCGAGCCCACCTTCCTGGGCGAGAGCGATGGCGAGAGGCGCTTCGGTGACCGTGTCCATGGCGGCCGACACGATCGGGATGTTGAGGGAGATCCCCTTGGTGAGGCGGGTGACCACATCCACTTCGGCAGGCAGACACTCCGAATACTGGGGAACCAGGACGATGTCGTCGAAGGTGAGGCCTTCGCTGATGCGGGCTTCGAGGCGAGTCATCTGTTGTTTTGCCTTACTCCGCCCCGTGACATTTCTTGTATTTCCTGCCCGAGCCGCAGGGGCAGGGGTCGTTGCGACCGATTTTCACTCCTTCGCGCCGGACCGTCTTCACCATGCCGTCGTTGCCGCCCCGAGACTCGGGGGTGGCGGCACCGCCAAAAGGTTTGGGAGCCGCGTCGGCGGAGCTGGTGAACGTGAGGTTGCGGGGCTGCGTTCTGGCCTTGCCAAACGTGGAGACGGGATCGGGGTGACGCGCGGCCATCGCGCGATCGGACTCCGCCGCCGCCTCCGCCTCGTACCGCGCGCGGTTCGCGGAAACCTCGGTGGGACGGGGACCGTCGTCGTTTTGCATCACCGGCTGGTACAGGAAGACCCAGCGCAGGGCTTCCTCTTCGATGCGATCCATCAGGGCCTGGAAGAGGTTGTACGACTCCTTCTTGTATTCGACCAGCGGATCGCGCTGTCCGTAACTTCGCAGGCCGATCCCTTCCTTGAGGTGATCGAGGGAGAGCAGGTGATCCTTCCACTGAGCGTCAACGATCTGCAGAAGCAGGACGCGCTGGTGGAATTGCATCAGTTCCGGACCGATCTGGCGCTCCTTGGCCTCGTAGACCGCCTTGGCGCGGGCCTTCAGGGACGCCGCCAGTTCATCCTGAGGCGTTCCCGTGATCTCGGCCACCGGGACGCCTAAGCCGAAGGTGTCACGGAGCATCACCGAAAGTCCTTCGGGGTTGGCGCCTTCCGTCGAGACCTTGGGGTCGAGGGCGTTTTGCAGGAAGGCGTCGATCACGTCCTCCGACAGATCGAGGAGCCACTGGCGGGTCTCCCCGCCTTCGAGGATCAAGCGCCGCCTGCCGTAGATCGCCACCCGCTGCTTGTTCATGACGTCGTCGTACTCGAGCAGATGTTTGCGGACGGCGAAGTTCTGCGCTTCGACCTGGCGCTGCGCGCGCTCAATGGAGCGCGAGACCATGGGGTGTTCGACCGGCATGTCCTCTTCCATCCCGAGCTTCAGCATCAGGCCGCTGATGCGATCCGAGCCGAAGATGCGCATCAGATCGTCCTGGAGCGAGAGATAGAAGCGGGACGAGCCGATGTCGCCCTGCCGGCCGGCGCGTCCACGCAACTGGTGGTCGATACGCCGCGCTTCATGACGTTCGGTGGCGAGGATGTGAAGGCCGCCAAGAGCGACCACTCGTTCGCGCTCACTGCCATCCAGGAGATTCACGATCGCCGCGATGGTCCGCTGGTTTGAAGTAACGGTGGAAAGCTCCGCCTTGAGGGGGTGCACGTCCAGAAACTCGATGGGCTTTTCGGTGTCCCAGTGCGGGAAGAAGGACTTCGCAATCTTGTTTCGCTGGGGGCGGGGGAGCGCCTCAGCCGCGTCCAGGTACGTCTTGAGGGCATCGTCGTGCCGGGCGAGCCCCGCCACGGTCTGGAACGAGGGATGGTCGCTCGGAAAGGCGGCGACGAGGCCCAGATAACGCTCCGACAGGGTTTCCTTGTACTTCGAGTCGAACTTTCGGTGGGCCAGCTCTTTTTTGAAGTCCGCCGCCATCTCGGTGAGCGCCATCTCCTCGGACACCGTCTTGTCCGCGGCGGGAGCGCTCTCCGGGTTAATGCCTTTTTCAACGAGGATGTTGCGTACTCGCACGTCGGGGATGCCGCCCAGAATGATGTCGGTACCACGCCCCGCCATGTTGGTGGCGATGGTGACGGCGCCGAATCGGCCGGCCTGCGAAACGATGTCCGCTTCGCGCTCGTGGTATTTGGCGTTTAACACGACGTGTTTGATGCCTTCGCGCTTGAGCATCGCCGCCAGATGCTCGGACTTCTCGATGGAAATCGTTCCGACGAGAACCGGCCGCCCGGCCGCCGCCAGCTCCTTGATTTCCCGAAGCACCGCGCGATCCTTTTCGGGCTCGGTCCGGTAGACCATGTCCGGGTTCTCGAGGCGGATCATGGGGCGGTTGGTTGGAGTGACCAGAACCTCCAGTTTGTATATCTTCTCGAACTCCGGCGCCTCGGTCTCCGCGGTTCCGGTCATGCCGGCGAGCTTCGAGTACATGCGGAAGTAGTTCTGAAGCGTGATGGTGGCGAGGGTCTGGTTCTCGCGCTCGATCTTCACTTTCTCCTTGGCCTCGACGGCCTGGTGAAGGCCGTCCGACCAGCGGCGCCCGGGCATCAACCGACCGGTGAACTCATCGACGATGATGACCTGGCCATCCTTCACGACATAATGAACGTCCCGCGTGTACAGGGAGTGAGCGCGAAGGCCCTGGTTCACATGATGAAGGACATCCATGTTCGATGGATCCCAGAGGTTGGTCACGCTCAGGAGCTCCTCCGCGTGGGACATGCCGGCGTCGGTCAGGGTCACGTTGCGGCCCTTCTCGTCGACGATGTAATCGCCGGTCTTTTCAAGCTCCTCCCGCTCTTCGGCTTTCTTATCTCCGGAGATGCGTGCGCCCGGAATCAACTTGGGAATGATCTGGTCGACGCGATAGTAGAGGTCGGTCGATTCCTCCGCGGGGCCGCTGATGATGAGAGGGGTGCGGGCTTCGTCGATCAGAATCGAGTCGACTTCGTCGACGATCGCGTAGTGGTGGCCGCGCTGGACGTAGGACTCCAGTTCGAACTTCATGTTGTCGCGGAGATAGTCGAAGCCAAACTCATTGTTGGTGCCGTAGGTGATGTCGGCCGCGTAGGCGGCCTTGCGGTCGCGATCCGACATGTCGTGCTGAATGCAGGCGACGGTAAGGCCGAGGGCCCGGTAGAGACGCCCCATCCAATCGGAGTCGCGCTTGGCCAGATAGTCGTTTACGGTGACGACATGAACGCCTTTCCCGGTCAGCGCGTTCAGGTACGCGGGCAGGGTGGCGACCAGGGTCTTTCCTTCGCCGGTCCGCATCTCGGCGATCGAACCTTCGTGAAGAGCGATGCCGCCGATAAGCTGGACGTCGAAATGGCGCATGTTCAGCACCCGCCGGCCGCCTTCGCGGGCCGCCGCGAAGGCTTCGGGAAGGAGCTCGTCGAGGGTGGCGCCTTGGGCGACGTGGGCCTTCAGTTGGTCGGTCTTGCCCTTGAGGTCATGGTCTGAAAGCATCCGCAGGTCGGGTTCGAGGTCGCTGATGGCCTGGATCCTCGCCCGCATCCGTTTGACGTCGCGATCATTTTTGGTGCCGAAGATCGTGGTGAGCAGTTTTCCGAGCATTGAGTGGGCCTATTCTAAGGTGTTCACTGGGAAAGCCCCCCGCGCTAAACTCTCGCGTTCAATGAACCGTCGCACCCTGTGGTCGAGGAACAAGAGAGGCTGACTCAATGTTCATGGCGTATTTATTGTGGGGGTTCGTGGTGGCGAGCGGCTTGTTCATGGGTGTCGCCTCCTCGATCATGCTCGCACTTCATGGCTTCGACCTGCTGGTTTTCGGAAACGCTCTGGTGTACCTGGGCTGCGCGGTTTACGGATTTCCTCGACTCGTCCGTCTGGCGAAGAAGTAGAGGGGCGCCATGAACACCCATAGCTGGTTCGAACTCTCTTTGCGCAGCATCCATGTCGTCATGGTCGGAGCCTGGCTGCTTTTCGACTTCGTCGTCTACTGGCTTCACTTCAAGATCAAGGACGCCGCCGCTCCTATTGAAGAGCGCCTGGAGCGTGCCCGCGTCATGCACGGCATCGACACCGTGGTCGCCTATCTTTTCTTCCTGACCCTGCCGGTCGGCATTGCGCTCTGCTACGTGACCGACACGCCGCTCTTCACGACCGAGTGGCTGAACTGGAAGCACCTCATGTATGGCCTCATCGTGGTGTCCGCCATAGTGCTGGTTCCGATCTCTGGAACGTCCCTGCGAAACCTGAAAGCGATCAAGGCCGGAGCGGCCGACGTGCCGGACCTAAACGACCAGATCAAGCGCGACATGAACTGGGCCATGCCCTGGGTGTTCCTGATCTGGATTCTGATCGCGGCCATGATGGTCATTTCGGTCTTCAACGCGAAATGCCCGCACTGCAACAACTTCATCCTGAGATAGTCAGGCGACGGCCCGGCGCCGGTTAGCGCCTCTCTAACCGAGCGAGCGGTATTCGTCGAGGATGTACAGAAGCGGGTTCTGGTTGGAGCCGTTCAACCACACTTCGTAGTGCAGGTGGGGGGCGGTCGAACGGCCAGTGCTGCCCACGAAGCCGAGGAGCGAGCCACGGCGCACCGCCTGCCCTACCCGCACGTTGAAGGCGTCCAGATGGCCGTAGTGGGTGACGACGCCGCGGCCGTGGTTCACGGTGACGGCGTTGCCGTAGCCACCCTTGGCCCCCACAAAGATCACCGTGCCGTCGGCGGGGGCGAGGATCTTGGTTCCAAGGGGCGCCGAAATGTCCAGGCCGGGATGGAAGTCCCTGAGCCCGGTGAACGGATCGTCGCGGTTTCCGAAGCCGGCGGAGAGATAGCCGCGGACTGGCCACACCGAGGGGGTGGAGGCGAGGAGAGACCGCTGCTTGTCGAATACACCGGTCAACTCGCGGGATTTTTCGGTGAGCTCGTTAAGGCGCGTGCTCATTTCTTCAAAACTGGCGGCACTCGGGGCGGAACGATCCGCGGCGGTGCCGCCCCCTGTGCCGCCGACACTCGGGTCCGGCGGGGGGGCATCGACTCCGGCCATCACGCCGAGCTTGTTCACGATGCCGCTCAAGTGGCCCATCTGCGCGCGCAAGGCGGCGGCGTCCTGCTCAATCTGATGGGTCTTCGCCAGCAGATTGCGGGACTCCACCTCGACTCTTCGGAGTCTGGAAACCTCGAAAAGAAGGGACGAATAATGAATGAGCGCGCCGATCACAAAAATTACCGCTATGGCGGCGACACGTCCGGCGATCTTCGCCGCGTTCAGCGGGATCTGATACTTGCGGAACTTCGCCCGAGCATTCGGGACAAGGATCACAGTGAAGAAATCAGGAGCGTTCATGTTTGGTGTTTGGTTTGCGCGAAAACGCAATCGAGCCCGAACGATGTTCGAGCGCAATCGACATAAACGCAGGGTATCACGCCACTTTAAGGGGCGTCAACGCCGATCCCGCCCGGAAAAGCAGGGCCTCAAGTATCGCCGCTCGCCGGACGGTGAGGGAGTGCGCCAGGTCGGCGATGGTTCGGGCTACGCGGGCCGTCCGGTGAACGCCCCGAAGCGAAAGGCCCTGCACCCGAGCAGCGGTCTCAAGTGTTTCGGCGGCGCCCGCGTCAAGACCGAGGCCCAGGAGCCCAGGAGTTGCAGGTCCATCGGTTCGTCCCCCGGGTCCATTGGCCCGAACTCCGGCGAACTGAATGGCCGCCGCGACGCGCTTTCGGACTTCGTGCGATGCCTCGCCCATGTGCTGACCCCTTCCGTGCGCCCAGGTGGCAATCCGAATTTCCGGTCGGGGCACATCGACCACCAGATCGATTCGATCGAGCAAGGGCCCCGAGATCCGGGCCTGATAGTGCGCGATGGCCTGGGGCGTGCATCGACAGGACAGGACCGAATCGCCTTTATATCCGCAGGGGCACGGGTTCATGGCCGCCACGAATTGAAACCGTGAAGGAAACTCGAAGGTACCTCGGGCGCGAGACACCATCAGTCGGCCCTCTTCCATGGGCTGGCGCAGAGCCTCGAGGCTGGCTCGAGGGAACTCCGGAAGCTCGTCGAGGAAAAGGACGCCACCGTGGGCGAGGCTGATCTCCCCGGGTCTCGGCACCGCACCTCCCCCGACGAGGGCGACGGCGGAAGCGGTGTGATGCGGGGCTCTAAATGGCCGAGTACTCACGAGGCCTCGAGGTGCGAGCCCGGCCGCCGATTGAACGGCCGTCATCTCGAGCGCCTCCCCATCGGATGGCGCGGGCAGGATGCCGGGCAGGCGCCGGGCGAGCATCGTCTTCCCCGACCCCGGCGGACCGATCAGCAGCAGATTGTGCCGCCCGGCGGCGGCGATCTCCAGCGCCCGGCGCGCCAAAGGCTGGCCGGTGACATCCCGGAGATCCAGCGCGTCCGGGCGGGGCCCTGGCGCATCGCCATCGCACGAGTCGATCACTCGATCCTCCTGCGCCCTGAGAGCACCCAGAAGGGTTGAAGCACCGCGAACCTCGATGCCGGTGACGAGCGCGGCCTCACGCAGGTTGGCTTGTGGGACCACCGCCCTTCGAAAGCCGTGCGCCCGCGCCGCGATCATGATGGGCAACACGCCGAGAACCGGCCGAAGGCTGCCATCCAGGGCCAGTTCGCCGAGGTAGAGGCAGCCGGCAGGATCCGGCAACGGCTCTCCCGCGGAGGCGAGGAGTGCTATCGCGATGGCGAGGTCGAAAGCGCTTCCACTCTTCCGCACGTGGGCGGGTGCGAGGTTGACCGTGATTCGGCGGTCCCAGGAAAACTCGAAGGACGAGTTGCGAAGGGAGGCCTTGATCCGGCTCTCGCTCTCCCGGACCGCGGAGTCCGGGAGGCCCACCATGAAAAGGCCGGGGAAACCCGGCGCGGAGTCGACCTCGACCCGAATGATCTGCCCCTCCATTCCCGCGACCGCCCCGGTGTGTGTGCTCGCAAGCATGACTCTCCTCCCCGGCCTTGATGAACCCGTGGGAGAGAACGGGACCGACGCCCGTTCCCGAGCGTGCCGTAGAGGAGTATGCCGCAGAGGAGTCCGGATTCGGGTCCGCAACACCTCCGAAGTCTTTGAAGGCGGGCGAGTGGCTCTTCTACTCGGGCGAGCTGTCGATCGAGATCGAGGCGACGCGCAGCACCTGGCCGATGGACAACCGCGAGGAGCGGAGGCCGTTCAGGGCCTTGATGGCTTCGACCGTGGTGCTGTGCCGGGCGGCCACGGACGTGAGTGTGTCGCCTTTGCGGATCTTGTATGAAGGATCCGAACCGCCGTCACCCGCGCGCGCAGACGCCTCGGCTTTCGCGTGTGCGTTTTGGGTCGGCCTCGGGATCGCCAGCTCAGTGCCGGCCTTCAGCTTCGACTGGAGAGTAAGCCCGTTCACTCGCACGATTTCGCCGGCCGACACCCCAAACATCCTGGCGATCGAGGAGAAGGTGTCACGCTTTCTGACGACATGCCGCGTGTAGTTCATGGCGCGTTCGCTCGCGAGACAGATGGCGAACTGATCGCGTGAACCATGCGGAATTTTCAGATCGAATGTGGACGATGGCGTCATGCCCCGCCGGAGGTCCGGGTTCAGTTGCCTGATGTCGGCCGGTTCTGCGTTCGCGCATCGCGCCACGGTGGAGAGGGGGTAAGAACCGGCCACTTGGATCGTTTCGGCGGCGGTGAGTTCTTCTGGGGAGAGTTCGATTCCGTAGGTCCCCGGAGACTTCGCGATCACGATGGCCGCGTGGATAAGCGGAACATAGTTCTTGGTTTCCGTCCGGAACGACTTGGTCTTGGCGAGGGCCCAGAAGTCATTCGTCTGGGCTCGCCGGATCGCCCGCTGAACCCTTCCTTCGCCGGCGTTGTAGCCGGCGAGCGCCAGATTCCAGTCCCCGAACATCGCGTGGAGCCGCTTGAGATACTGCGCCGCCGCCAGAGTGGCCTTCTCCATGTTGGATCGTTCGTCGACGAAGAAATCCTGCTTCAGCCCATACTGCTTTCCGGTCGATGGGATGAACTGCCAGAGGCCTTTCGCCTTGGCGCGGGAGAGAGCCGAAGGGTTAAAGGCGCTCTCCACGATCGGGACGTACGCAAGATCCTGGGGGATTCCCGCCTCGGCGAGAATCTCGCGAATCCGAGGGAGGTGCGGAAGACCTCGGGAGAGGGCCCGGGAGAACCACGTGTTGAACCTACCGCTGTAGAGGTCGATCGCTCCGAGGACCTGATCGTTGAGTTCGATCGGCAAGTCGATGACCTCCGACTCGAGAACGGCTTCGTTGGTCTGGCGAGCCTCTTCCGTCGGCTGGATGTTCTCTATTCGATCGCCAAGCTCAGCGAGCGTGCTGTCGGGCTGGGGCTCAACCGGTGGGGGGAGAGGGCTCTCGGGCCGGACGCGGGAAGCGGCGTCCGACTCAGGAAAGGTTTGGCGTAAAGGACCGGCCGCCACTTCGGCTGCGTGAATCCGTTCGACCAGACTGTGATAGCCGGAAAGCAACCGGTCCGAGATCGCCGCGCCCTTCATCGCCACGAAAACGTCCAGGGCGGCGTCGAAGGCCTCCCGGGCCTCGGCTTCGCGCCCCTCAACCAGTGCTGCCTCGCCCTGTCGGAACAGGCTCTCGGCGTGTTCGAGTTCGCGTTCGGGGGTGGAGGCGGTAGCGGGAACGGCCGCGTCAAGAGCCGGGGAGGTACCTGGATCGATCGACTGGGCGGTCACCGGAACGCCGGAGAGGGCGGTCAAGGCGCCAAAAACGGCCAGACCAATGGCTCGGCCCTTCAAACAATTCGCCCTATTCATTAGGAGATAGTGTACCAAGGCTCTCCCATTTCTTCAATCCCGCGGAGCGACCAGGACATCCGACCCCTGGGCCTCGTCCCGGGCCGCCGGGGTCACCAGGGCCTTTGGGGCCAGGAAAATCCGTCGGCCCTCACGCTTGGCCCGTCTAACGTCGTCTTCGCAGACGAAATCCACCGTTTCCACCTGCGCCGGAGCGGGCGGGGCCGACCTGGGTTGGGTTACGGCCAGCGGGTTCCGGACCCGGGCCAGCCGCTTGATATTGATGAGGTGCAGAGGCGTGATGTTGTCGGAAGTGATATTCCCGGCTGCCGCTCCGCAGCCAAGGGAGAGGGAAGGCTCGAGCGATGTCGTGTGCCCGGTTGCGCCCATGGACGTCTGAGTGTTCGCGATAACGCGGTAGGCCGGCTGGGCGAGGGCGAACCTTTGAAGCAAATCCTCCTCCTCCGCGTGGACCCCGACCGTATGACCAGTCCCCCCGAAGGCCAGCAGTTCCTGGCAGCGCCGGATCCCGTCGTCAGGACCGGAGACCTCGTAGAGGGCGAGGACCGGACAGAGTTTTTCCGCCGAAAGGGGGTGTTCGCGCCCGACGCCCGCGACCCGCGCCGCGAGGGCCCGCGTGCCCTCGGCCACCTTGAACCCCGACGCCTCGGCGAGGGCCGGGGCGGAACGTCCGACCGCTTTCGCGTTGACCAGCCCGCGTTCGCCGATGACCCACTTCGCGACCTTTACCGTCTCGTCGGCCGACAAAACGTGGACGCGCTCGCCCTCCAGGCTCCGCAAAACCTGGGCGCCAATCACCGAATCAAATACGAGGGCCTGCTCGGAAGAACAGAGTGTCCCGTAATCGAAAATCTTTCCGGCGATGACGTCGCGGACGGCCCGCCTCGGGTCGGCGGAGGAGTGGACGTACACCGGCACGTTGCCCGGACCCACGCCGTAGGCGGGCTTGCCCGACGAGTACGCCGCCCGGACGAGTCCGATGCCGCCGGTCGCGAGAATCACCGCGGTGTGTCGACTCTTCATCAGGGCCTCGGTTCCCGCGATCGAAACCGTCTCGAGGCATTGAATCGCTCCCTCGGGGAGGCCGGCGGCCCGAGCCGCGGCCTCCATGACGAGAAACGACTCGAGGACGCAGTGGCGCGCCGACGGATGCGGGCTGAGCACGGCCGGGCATCGGGCCTTTACGGCGATGAGGATCTTGAAGATCGCGGTCGAGGTGGGATTCGTGGAAGGAACGATGGCGGCGACCACCCCCATCGGCTCCCCGATTTCCGTGATGCCGGTCGTCGGATCGTCACGAAGAATCCCGACGGTCTTCATGGGCGCGATGTGGGAGGCGACGCGCTGCGCAGAAAAGAGATTCTTGGCGGTCTTGTCCGGAACGTTCCCGAAGCCGGTCTCCCGGCACGCGAGTTCGGCGAAGCGCGCGGCCTCGGGAACCACGGCCCGAGCCATCGCGCTGACGATCCGATCCACGTCCGCCTGCCCCAGCGAACGCATGGCGGAAAACGCAGCGTGAGCGCGCGAGGCTTTGTCCGCCGCCTCGGCAAGAGACGTGCGATCGGTTCCCTGGTTCGGTTCCGCAGCCACGAACCGAAGTTGACCGCGTTCGGGCGGGAAGATCAACTCGCCAGCCGGGATTATTCATGAGGGATCGTCGCGGCAGATTTCTCATGAATAGTCCGGGCAGAGTGGATTAACGTCCCGGCTCCGATGAAGACGCCCCTTCTTTACCGAGACCTCGCGCCCTGGTGGCGCCTCTTCTCAAGCCCGGCCGACTATCGGAGGGAGACCCGGCCGTTTCGCCGTCTGCTCTTGTCCTATGGAGCCAAAACGGCGAAAACACAGCTCGAGCTTGGCTCCCGCGTCGGCAACAACGCCACGTATCTCATTCGCCGCGACTACATCGAAGTCACCACCAACGACCGGGCAATGATGGAAAATGTCATGCGCGTGCATCCGGTGGCCGATCTCGTCATCCCCATCAGCCAGCAAGGCGGCCTGCAG
>JANLWV010000102.1:0-5857 GCA_031364765.1 Vicinamibacteria bacterium | reverse complement strand
GTTCGCGGGTGACGTGCGTTACGAATCCGCGCCGTACGTGCCGCCCACCACGGCCTCTTCGGTCGCCGAATCGGGCTTGTATTCGGCGTCGAAGGCTTCCTCGCGGCTCTCGTAGACCTCCTCGGGAATCTCCACACGCTGGTAGTAGGGCATGCCGGTGCCGGCGGGAATGAGCCGGCCCATGATGACGTTTTCCTTGAGACCGCGCAGGTGGTCGACTCTTCCGGAGATGGCCGCCTCGGTGAGCACCCTGGTGGTTTCCTGGAAGCTCGCGGCCGAGATGAACGAGTCGGTCGACAGCGACGCCTTGGTGATGCCGAGCAGGATGCGCTTGGCCCCCGCCGGAGCCTTGCTCTCCCGCTCGAGCTTCGCGTTCTCCCGCATGAAGCGGTAGAAATCCACCACTTCGTCGACCAGGAAGTCGGAGTCGCCCACTTCCTCGATCTTCACCCAGCGCATCATCTGGCGGCCGATGACTTCGATGTGCTTGTCGTTGATCGCGACGCCCTGGAGGCGGTAGACCTCCTGGATCTCGTCGACCAGGTAACGCTGGAGTTCGTCCGCGCCCTTGACCTTGAGGATGTCGTGCGGATCGATCGGGCCGTCCATCAGCGGGTCGCCCGCCACCACCGCCTCGCCCTCGCGGACGTTGACGTGAGCGCCGCGGGGCAGCTGATATTCGTGCTCTTCACCGTCCGGCGTCACCACCAGCACCTTGCGGTGAGACTTCGTGACGTCGCCGAACTTGACCAGGCCGTTGACTTCGCTGATGACCGCCGGCTCCTTGGGGCGACGGGCTTCGAAGAGTTCGACCACGCGCGGAAGGCCGCCCGTGATGTCCTTCTGCTTGGCGGTCTCGCGCGGGATCTTCACCAGCACGTCGCCGGCGTCTACGGTCTGAGCGTCCTGGACCATCAGGTGAGACCCGGAAGGCAGGAGATAGCGCCGCTTCGACTTGCCGTCCTCGCCCTTGATCTCGATGCGGGGCTGCTTCTTCTCGTCCGGCGAATCCATGATGACGAGCGCGGAGAGACCCGTGTTCTCGTCGACGTGCTCGCTGACCGTCTGCTTGTCGAGGATGTCCTTGAAGACGACGACACCCGCTTCCTCGGTGAGGATGGAGAACGAGAAGGGATCCCACTCGACGAGCTGCTGGGCCAATTCGACTTCCTGGCCTTCCTTGACCTTGAGCTTGGCGCCGTAAACGATCTGATGGCGCTCGCGCTCGCGGCCCTTGCTGTCGGCGACGATCATCCAGCCGCCGCGATTCATGACGATGGACTCGCCCTTCTTGTTGCGGACGGTGCTGAGCCCCTGGAACTGAACGATGCCCGCGTGCTTGGCTTCGACGGTCGACTGCTCCGACCGGAGGCTCGCAGCACCCCCGACGTGGAAGGTGCGCATGGTGAGCTGGGTTCCAGGCTCGCCGATCGACTGGGCGGCGATGACGCCGACCGCCATGCCGATCTCGACGATCTTGCCGGTGGCGAGGTCGCGTCCGTAGCAAAGCGCGCAGACGCCGCGCGCCGAGGCGCAGGTCAACACCGAGCGGATGCGGATGTGATCGACGCCGGAGGCATCCACATGAGTCGCCTTGTCTTCCGTGACTTCCTCGTTCGCACCCACGATGATGCTGCCGCCGAACGGATCGCGCACGTCGTGAACGCTGACCCGGCCGATGATGCGGTCGCGCAGAGGCTCGATGACTTCGCCCGACTCGATAATGGAGCGAATCTCGATGCCTTCGGTGGTGCCGCAGTCGTATTCCGAGATGATGACGTCCTGAGACACATCCACGAGACGCCGGGTGAGGTAACCGGAGTCCGCGGTCTTGAGCGCGGTGTCGGCCAGACCTTTGCGGGCGCCGTGGGTCGATATGAAGTACTGCAAAACGGTGAGACCCTCACGGAAGTTGTTGGTGATCGGGTTCTCGATGATCTCGCCTGAGGGACGAGCCATCAGACCGCGCATTCCGGCGAGTTGGCGAAGCTGTTGCTTCGAACCCCGGGCGCCGGAGTCGGCCATGATGTAGATGGGATTGAAGTCCCCGACCGAGTCCTGGCCCTGCATGCCCTTGAACATGGCGTCGGCCACGTTCTCGGTGGCATCGGTCCAGATGGCGATGACCTTGTTGTAGCGCTCGCCGTTGGTGATGGCGCCATCGAGGTACTGCTTTTCGACCGCGAGCACGTCCTTGTGGCCCTGGGAAACGATCTTGTCCTTGACGTCGGGGATCACGAGGTCGGTGATGCTGATCGAAATTCCGGCTTTCGTGGCGTGGAGGAATCCGAGATCCTTGACCGCGTCGAGGGTGTGGACCGTCTTCTCCAGACCGTAGCGGAGATAGACATACTGGACGAGCTGCTGCAGGCCGCGCTTCTTGAGAAGGCCATTCACGAACGGGATCCCTTCAAGGTGATCGGCCAGAATCACCCGGCCGACCGTGGTGTTGATGACCCGGTTCTTGACGTGCTGGACCTCCCCGCGGACGACATCCTGATCGTCGTCCATGGTGGTGAGGTCGATCAGCTCGCCGGTGTACTGAAGGCGGATGGGAGCGAGGGTTTCGACTTCGCCGGCGGCCAGAGCAAAGAGGACGTCTTCAAAGCTCGCGAAAGCGCGGCCGGCGCCCTTCGCGTTCTTTTTTTCCTTGGTCAGGTAGTAGCAACCGAGAACGATGTCCTGGCTCGGGACCGCGATCGGCTGGCCGTTCGCGGGCGAGAGGATGTTGTTCGCGGAAAGCATCAGAACGAGAGCTTCGATCTGAGCTTCCGGGGTCAGGGGGACGTGCACCGCCATCTGGTCCCCGTCGAAGTCGGCGTTGAATGCCGTGCAGACGAGCGGATGGATCTTGAGGGCTTTGCCTTCAACCAGGACCGGTTCGAAGGCCTGGATGCCGAGGCGGTGGAGCGTGGGGGCGCGGTTCAGAAGCACCGGATGCTCGGAGATCACCTCGTCGAGATAGTCCCAGACTTCCGGATGCTGCTGTTCAACCTTTTCCTTAGCGGCCTTGATCGAGCTGATCTTGCCCTCGCGCTCGAGCTTTGAATAGACGAAGGGCTTGAAGAGCTCAAGCGCCATCTTCTTGGGCAGGCCGCACTGGTGCAGCTTCAGCTCGGGGCCGACCACGATGACCGAACGGCCGGAGTAGTCAACCCGCTTGCCAAGCAGGTTCTGTCGGAAACGACCCTGCTTGCCTTTGAGCGTGTCGGAGAGCGACTTCAGCGGGCGGTTATTTGCACCGCGCAGAACGCGGCCGCGGCGACCGTTGTCGAAGAGAGCGTCGACCGCTTCCTGCAGCATGCGCTTTTCATTGCGGACAATGACGTCGGGAGCGCGCAGTTCCATCAGCTTCTTCAACCGGTTGTTCCGGTTGATGACGCGACGGTACAGGTCGTTCAGGTCGGAGGTGGCGAACCGGCCGCCATCGAGGGGAACGAGAGGACGAAGTTCCGGCGGGATGACCGGGATGACGTCCATGATCATCCACTCGGCGCGGTTGCCGCTCTTGCGCACCGCTTCCAGAACCTTGAGGCGCTTGGCGAACTTGAGCTTCTTCTGGACCGAGGTCTCGGTCTTCATCTTCTCGCGGATCATGGTGGCTTCATCGTCCACGTCGACGCGCTTCAGAAGCTCCTTGATCGACTCGGCGCCCATGCCGCAGCGAAGCCGCGGATACTTCATCCGCAGCTGGCGATAACGCTCGTCCGGGATCAACTCCTGACGACGCACCTCGGGACAATCCCCCGAATCGATGACCACGAACGACTCGAAATACAGGATGCGCTCAAGGTCACGAAGGGAGATGTCGAGGATGTTCCCGATACGAGACGGCAGGCCCTTGAAGAACCACACGTGCGAGGCCGGGCAGGCGAGCTCGATGTGGCCCATGCGCTCGCGCCGGACCTTCGACTGCGTGACTTCGACGCCGCACTTGTCGCAGATCACGCCCTTGTGCTTCATCCGCTTGTACTTGCCGCACAAACATTCCCAGTCGGTGATGGGACCGAAGATCTTCGCGCAGAAAAGACCGTCCCGCTCCGGCTTGAAGGTCCGGTAGTTGATGGTCTCGGGCTTGGTGACTTCACCCTTCGACCACGAGCGGATCTTGTCCGGACTCGCGAGCCGAATTCGAATCGCGTCGAATTCGGGAAGCTTGGGCTCGACGTTTGCACTCACTGGCAGGGTCAGGCTCATGGGTTCAGGTCCTTCTTTATCAGACGGTCACGCGAGACTTGATGAGCTCGACATCGAGGCCGAGACTCCGCAACTCGCGGATCAAAACGTTGAACGACTCGGGAACGCCCGGGGCGTAGTAGTTCTCGCCCTTGACGATCGATTCGTAGATCTTGGTGCGGCCGTAGACATCGTCGGACTTCGCGGTGAGGAGCTCCTGAAGGATGTTCGCGGCGCCATAGGCTTCAAGCGCCCACACTTCCATTTCTCCAAGCCGCTGTCCGCCGAACTGCGCCTTGCCGCCCAGCGGCTGCTGGGTGATGAGCGAGTATGGTCCGATCGACCGGGCGTGGATCTTGTCGTCGACCAGGTGGGAGAGCTTCAACATGTAGATGTAGCCCACCGCAACCTGGTTTTCGAACGGCTCTCCGGTGATGCCGTCCCACACCGTGGTCTTGCCTTTGGTGATGATGTTCGGGCGAAGGGGGTTTCGTTCCCGCTCCACCACGTTCGCCTTCTCGACGTACTCGAAGATCTCCTCCTCGGTCGCCCCGTCAAAGACCGGGGTTGCGAAGTGGATTCCGAGCGCCTTCCCGGCCCAGCCGAGGTGCGTCTCGAGGATCTGCCCGACGTTCATTCGAGACGGAACGCCTAAGGGATTGAGGACGATCTCCACCGGCGAACCATCGGCGAGGTACGGCATGTCCTCTTCGGCCAGAACGCGGGCGATGACGCCCTTGTTACCGTGACGGCCGGCCATCTTGTCGCCGACCGACAGCTTGCGCTTCATGGCGATGAAGACGTCGACCATCTTGATGACGCCAGGGGGCAGCTCGTCGCCGCGCTTCAAGCGGTTTTCCTTCTCGGCGAAGAGCGCCTTCAGGACTTCGATCTGACGTTCGGTCTTGTCGATGATCTCTTCGATGCGCTCGCGGGAGTCCTTGCCGCCCGTGTCTTTGACCCGAAGCTTGAGGATCTCGGAGTGACGCAGTCGGCGAAGGGTGTCCCGGGTGAGGGTGTCGCCCTTCTTCACCACCTTTTCGCCCTTGGCGTTGATGAGGTCGCCGGCGAGCTCCTTGCCGTGGAGGACGTCTTCGATGCGCTTGTCGCGCTCGTCCTGAAGGATGCGAATCTCGTCCTTGAGATTCTTCTCCATCATGTAGATCTCGGCGTCTTCGATCTGCTTGGCGCGCTCGTCCTTCTCGACACCCTTGCGGGAGAAGATGCGGACGTCGACCACGATGCCTTCGATGCCGGGAGGGCAGTAAAGCGAGGCGTCGCGCACGTCGCCGGCCTTCTCGCCGAAGATCGCGCGGAGGAGCTTCTCTTCCGGAGTGAGCTGGGTTTCGCCCTTGGGCGTGACCTTGCCGACCAGGATGTCGCCCGGCTTTACCGCCGCGCCGACGCGGATAATGCCGCTCTCGTCGAGGTTGTTGAGCAAAGACTCCGAAACGTTCGGGATGTCGCGGGTGATGTCCTCGGGCCCGAGCTTGGTGTCTCGCGCTTCGAGTTCGAACTCCTCGATGTGGATCGAGGTGTACATGTCTTCACGCACCAGCTTCTCGGACACGAGGATCGCGTCTTCGAAGTTGTAGCCGCGCCACGGCATGAACGCGACCAGCACGTTCCGGCCAAGAGCGAGCTCGCCCATCTCGGTGCAGGGGCCGTCGGCCAGGATCTG
>JANLWV010000367.1:0-3479 GCA_031364765.1 Vicinamibacteria bacterium | reverse complement strand
GCTTTGCGGGATCCGTCGCCACAATCCGGTCCCTTGTCCAGGATGAGAAACAGGCATGGTTCCCGAGCGAAACAGGCAGTCACGCGATTTCGCAAGGGTCATCCGTGAAGCCGCCCCCTATCTCGGCATGGGCACAGGGCTTGCCGTCACCGTTGGGCTTTCATTCGCCTTCGGTTACTGGCTTGACGGATTGCTGGGGACAAAGCCCGGAATGTCTCTAGCCTTTGGCTCGCTGGGGGTGGTCATAGCCCTCGTCCAGTTCGTGCGGATGGCGTCGAACCTCAACAAGCCCAAAAACCGACCTTGATCACTTCGCTTCGCCTGGCCCTCGGCATGACCCTCTTCGCGGCGGCGTCTTGCCTGCTCGCCGCTCGATTGACCCCCGACCAACCGGCTCAGACGGCGGTGCTTTTCGCGGCGCTCCTCGCGACCGTGAATGCGATGTGCGCCCTGCTGCTTTCGCACATCGGGGCGACGCGACGCTCGACGAAAGCCTTCTTTGGAGCGGTCCTCGGAGGGATGCTGTTCCGAATGGGGGTCACCCTGGCCGGCTTTATGATCGGGCTGAAGGTTCTCCTCCTGCCCCCGGCCGCTTTGGCCGCGGCGCTCCTCACCTATACCGGTCTCTTCACCGGCGCCGAAGTCATGTTGTGGTCACGGCAGGACTTTTCCCGGCCGGTTCAAACTTCATGATTCCCGCCGCTTTCCTTCTTGCCATTGCCCTCGCGGCGGCACCCCCGCATGAGGCCCCGAAGGAGCATGCGGCGCCCGCGGCATCTCCCGCGGCCGAAACCGCCGCGACGCCGAGCGCGAGCCCCACCCCTGCCGAATCAGGAACTGAAGCGGCCGTTGCGGGTCATGACTCTCCTCCGGCAACGGAGGCGCAGACGGCGGGCGGAGAGGGGCATGGGGGTCCAGCCCAGGTGCTGATGCACCACGTGACGAACGAGGGTCCGCCGTACACCTTCACGGTTGGGGGCTTGAAGCTATTCACCGTGCCCATTTCAAAACACCTCTTTTTCCTGCTGGTGGTGATGACGCTGGTGATCGTCCTGGCCCGACTGGCGCTCGCGAGCTACAAGAACGGCGCACCCAACGGGATCGGTTCCGCCGTCGAAACGCTGGTCGTCTACGTCCGGGACGAAATCGCCGAGAAAAACATCGGCCACGGCGATGGGGCGAAATACACGCCCTTGCTCCTGAGCTTCTTCTTCTTCATCCTGATCGCGGCTCTCTTCGGCCTGCTTCCATTCAGCGCTACCTCGACCGGAAACCTCTCGGTCACCTTCGCCCTGGCCTTCATCTCGTTTCTGGCCCAGCAGTATGCGGGCATATCGAAGTACGGTGTCGGCGGACACTTCAAGAACCTGGTGCCGCACGGATTGCCCCCCCTATTGCTCGTGGTCATGATTCCCATCGAAGTGCTGGGCATGTTCACCAAGCCGTTCGCGCTCATGATCCGGCTCTTCGCCAACATGCTGGCCGGACACATGATGATCACCGCCCTTCTCATGCTGTTCGCGCTCTGCTATCCGATTTCGGCGGCCCTGGGCATTTTCATGATTCCTATTTCTCTCGGCATGGCGCTGTTCATCATGTTCCTGGAGCTTTTGGTGGCCTTTATTCAGGCCTACGTATTCACCCTCTTTTCCGCCATGTTCATCGGGATGTACGCTCATCCCTCGCATTAGAATCCGCATCACCCTTCGTCTGACCCCCTTCCAACCAGGAGAAAACAACCCATGGACAATCCCGTCGGACTCGCCTATCTCGGAGCCGGACTCGGCAGTGGTCTCGCCATCATCGGTGGCGGTCTTGGAATCGGCAAGCTTGCGGCCTCCGCGATGGAGGGCATCGCTCGCCAGCCGAACGCCGCCGGTGAAGTTCGCGGCGCCATGATTGTGGCCGCTGGTCTGATCGAAGGCGCGACCCTGTTCGCGCTCGTCATCATGATCCTGCTCGTCATCAAGTAAGACCTTGTTCTCGAACTTGACGCCCTCCCTCTACCTTGCGGGGGGGTTGACGGATATTGACTGGACGCTCTCGGCCTTCACGGTCATCCTGTTCGCCCTTTTCGTCCTCATTCTTTCGAAGTTCGCCTGGGGGCCTCTCCTCAAGGCCATCGATGAGCGCGAAAAGTCGATACGGGATGCGATCGAGGGATCCCACAAGGCCCACGCCGACGCCCTGGCCGTTCTCGCCCAGCACAAGGAGTTGCTTCGTGAGCTGGGCGCCCAGCGGGAAGAGATCATCAAGAGGGCGGTCAAGGAAGCCGATGAGTTCAAAGTCGACCTGGTGGCCAACGCCCGATCGGAGGTCGATGACATGCTGCGACGTCACAAGGAGCAGATCACCCGAGAGATGTCCGTCGCCCAGGCAAAGCTCCGCGAAGAAGTGGTGGATCTCGCCGTCCTGGGCGCGGCGAAGATAGTGGCTTCGTCCATGACCCCGGAGGCCCAGAAGAAACTGGTCTCCGAGTTCGTCAACTCTCTTCCGCGGATCAAGAACTAGATAACTAAAGCATGGCCAAGAGCGAAGTTGCCCAGATGTTCGAGTCGCTGCCCAAGATGTTCGTCAAGGGAAGCGTGAAGACAGAGCACACGTTCTACTTCTCGCTCGACGACGTGGAGAAATGGACGGTGACGCTCGGTCCCGACGCCTGTGCGGTCAAGCCGGGAAAAACCGACGACGCGGATTGCTTCTTCAAGTCCACGTCGCAGATCTTTCTGGATGTATGGAGCGGGAAGAAGACCCCGTCCGCCACCGACTTCATCACCGGAGCCATCAAGAGCAACAATCCCCTCATGCTCAAGGAGTTCATGGGAGCCTTTCAGAGAAAGGCCTAGTGAAGACCCGCGAACTCGAGGATCTCCGCCCCGACAAGCGATAGAGCTACGCCGGCAAAGACGGCGGCCGCCATCTTGACGCCCCGAATGGCGTTCACTTCCGGGATGAGATCGGAGGCGGCGACGTAGAGGGTGACGCCGGTCGACAAGGGCAGGGCCACGCCAACCCAGGAAGGATCAACCAGGGACAGCGAGCCCAGCAGGGTCGCGGCAGCGAGGATCAGCGAGGAACGCAAGGCGCCGGAGCGCCCCTGTCCCGAAGCCAGAGCGATCGATGCGACGGTGAAGCCTTCCGGAAGCTTGTGGAGCAGTATCGCGACAAAGACCAGAAGGCCGAGCGACCGCGACACCGCCAGGCCCGAAGCAATCGACAGGCCGTCGAAGAAGGCGTGAACCGACAGTCCCACCAGGGCGGTCCACGGCGCCCTGGGCGACTTCATCGCATGGGCGTGGGTTTCCTCGCCGAAATGGAAGTGCGGCGCCACCGTGTGCTCGAAGAAGTGGACGAGGAAGTAACCGGCCAGGATGAGAATCGGCCCGCGCTCCGTCTGTCTCACCGCGACCGGGAGCATGTGGACGAGGCTGGTGGCGAGCATGAAGCCGGCGCCGAGACCGACAAAGTAGCGAAGAACG
>JANLWV010000060.1:0-1695 GCA_031364765.1 Vicinamibacteria bacterium | reverse complement strand
CTCTTGATGTACGTGGGAATCGCCGCCTCGGGGTAGCCCCAGGCCTTCAAGGTCGGCGAATAGAACTCGAGTTTGCCGGACGGCGTCGGAAAACCACGAAGGATGCGACCATCCACGTCGATCCCCACTGGCCGCCGGCCCTGAGCATCGGAGTCCGGGATGGGCAGAGGGGCCACGTTGTTCGAGTCGGGCCTGGGCGACGCCGCGTAGACCCTACCGAAAGCATCTTTCGCCACATCCACCAGCTCCGCAGAAGGGACCTCTTCGGCGAAGAGGGGCCCGATCCCACTCTTGATTTCGTAGGCGCCGTAACGCCGCATGAATTCGCCGGGGCGGAGATGCTCGAGGGCCGCCTTCTCCGGCAGGCCCGGCACCGAGTTCTCAAAGATGTGGTCGTAGTACTCGTCAATACCAAGCCTCGTGCCGGGCGCCGTCTTCGACTCGAAGAACTTCCGAATGCCGAGAGAACCATCGGGATCGATCCGCCACGAGAGATCGATCCACATCTCGTTCTCTTCCCAGACCTCGCCCGGGTTCACGGTGCGCGTGTCGCCCACTTCCTTCCGAAGGCGGCGCTTCGCCTCCTTCAGAACGGGCTGGCGGAAACCGATCCACTGCGCGTCCTGGGTTTCGTAGGAGTGCAGATCGTGGCGCTCGCTCCCGAGGCCCATGGGCAGGACGTAGTCCGCGAAGTACGCGGTTTCACTCCATGAAGGCGTCAACGCGATGTGCAAACCGATCGGTGAGTTCTCCTTCGTGAGGATATCGATCCACGAGAAGCCGTCGGGATTCGTCCAGACCGCGTTGTAGACCCGCGAGAAATAGACGTCGAGTTTGCCGCGGCCCTCGCGGAGAAAGTGCGGCAGGAGCATCGACATCTCGTACATCGACATCGGGAACTCTTTCGGCCAGGTGAGTTCGTTCCAGGTCTTCGGATGCGGCGGCATGTACATCGGCTTGGGCACGTACTTGTTCCAGGTGTTGGGATACGTGCCGCCTTCGCAGGCTACCGCGCCGAGCAGCGCGTTCAGGAAGAACAGGCACCGTGCGACCTGCCATCCTCCTTCGGCGCCGGCCGCGGCCGACCGCCAGTTGTGGGCGGCGAGTTTCGTCCCCGCCTTCGACACGATCTCGGCGATCTCGCGCAGCCTGGCTTCATCAACACCCGACTCCTCCGCGGCGAACGCGAACGTGAAGCTCGAATACGCTTTGGCGATCGCCTTCTCGAAGCTCTCGAACGTACGCGGAAGCTCAGGCCGTTCGGCCGCGAGATACGACTCCCAGTTCCAGAACTTCCGCATGAACTCGGCGTTGTGCCGCTTGTTCTGCAGGATGTAGCTGGCGATCGCCAGCAGGATGGCTGCCTCGGAACCAGGGTACGGCGCGATCCAGTGGTCGGCATGGGTGGCGGTGTTGGAGAGGCGCACATCCATCACGATGAGCTTCGCGCCCTTCTGCTTGCCGTCCATGATCCGCTGGGCGTGCGGGTTGAAGTAGTGGCCGGACTCGAGGTGGGCGCTGATGAGCAGGATGACTTCGGCGTTCGCGTGATCGGGGCTCGGGCGGTCGAAGCCCATCCAGAACTGATAACCCGCCCGCGCCGCGGACGAGCAGATGTTGGTATGCGTGTTGTGACCGTCGACGCCCCAGGCGGCAAGGACGCGCTCCGTGAAGCCATCCTCGCCCGGCCGGCCG
>JANLWV010000043.1:0-2266 GCA_031364765.1 Vicinamibacteria bacterium | reverse complement strand
CCAGGCGGCCGCCCGACGACGCGCCGTCCCGAAGGTGGGCGGCTTCGGGGATCAAGGAAAAACCATGGTCGGCCGAGAAACCCAGAACGACCTTGCCGGGCAACAGTCGATCGAACGCGTTCAACAAACGTGCGATCTGGGCGTCGAGGCGTCGCAGCACATCGAGGGTTTCCTCGGACTCCGAACCGTAGTTGTGCGAAACGGGGTCGTGAGCCGTGAACGACACCGCGAGCAGGTCGGTCACTCCACGGCGACCCAGCCGAATCTCGGGACTCTCGATGAAGGACACGGCGAGGTCCCCCACCAGTTCGTCGACAACCGGGCTCGCGTAATAGGCCTCGCCCAGACCTCGCGGATGCGACCGAAAGACATGCGGGAAAAAAAGGCCGGTGACGGGTACCTGGTAATCGCCGAGCAGAGCGGCCGCCGCCGCCTGCGGCAGTTTCTCGGCGCCGTTCGGAAGCGCGAGCTCCTGCCATTCTTGACCGAAGCGCGCGCCGAGATTGTCCCCCATGGCTTTTTCGTTGTAGGCGTTAACGATGGCGGTGGCATCGGCGCCGGGTGCGTACGCGGGCGAGGTGACGAACCGAAGAGAGGGCCGATCGAACCAGTAGGCGACGTGGGGTCTCGACCGTCCGGCCATGAAGATCGCTGATCTATCCTTGGCCGAGACGGAAAACACCCGGGAGCGGGGCGACCCGGCGATCAACCGGTCTCCCAGCGAATCGACCTGAAGTCGATAGGGCCCAGGGACGGCGCGACCGGTGCGGGGATCGGGGTCGGGTGAATCGGTGCAGTAGACCGCGTTGAGGGCCCGGCCCGAGGGGTCCGCTTCAAACCAGTTGTTGGCGACGATACCGGAGACCCGCGGAGGAGCTCCGGTTCCGAGCGACGCATGGCCGGGGCCGGTCTCGGTGTTGATGTGGCGATATCGGTTTTTCACTTCAACCTGGCCTTCGTCCAGAAGTCGCTTCAGACCCGCGCCATACCAAGGTCGATACCTGAGGAGTTGCTCGGTCGAGAGGCCGTCGACCGCGACGATGACGGCGAGGCCGGGACGATCGGCTTTGGGCGCGCTGGCCCTTTCAGCCTTAGGAGCTGCGTGGGCCGAGCTGACCAGCGCCAGCGAGAGCAGAAGGAGCGGACACTTCGGGTGGAAAAAGGTCACGAGGGTTATAAGTGTACTGAAATCCGAGAGGTCAGGAGCCGACCGGGGGTGGGGTTACCGGTGCGAAGAACCGGGCTCGCTCAGCGCCGCGAGGGCTGCGGTCGCCTCGCGATTTGACGGGTCAAGCGCGAGTACGCGCGCGAAGGAGGCGCGAGCCTGGACGGAAAGGTTGGCGTCCCTGAAGATTCTGCCGAGCGCCGAGTGGATGGCCACGTTGCCGGGCTCCGAGCGCGCGAAGTCCTCCAGATTCTGCTGGGCCGCCCGCATCAAGGCGGGGTTCTTCGCTTGAGTCTCCGCGATCATGATCCTGATCATCCCGGCCTGGGGTGTTCCTTCCGCGAGCTCCTGAGCCTTCGCGAAACACTCGAGAGCTTCCCATATTCTCGATTCGCCGACCAGCCTTCGCGCCTTCGCTACAAGTTCCTCGACGCCGGCGGCGTCTCGTGCGGAGGCCAGGGAGGGGCCGGGGCCGGACGGTCGGTCCCCCCCTCCGCGAGGCGGAACGAAGGACGCCGGATTGTGTGTGACGACTGGGGGTCGCACTCCCGACTCGGGTCTCGGTGGCGCCGCGGGCGGGGGCGTGGGACCTGGTGTTCTGGGCAGCGGAGGCGCCGGACCAGAGATTCGGATTGTAGGAGGCGGGGGACCAGAGGTTCTGGGCAGCGGAGGCGCCGGACCACCGATTCTGATTGTAGGAGGCGGGGGACCTGATGTTCTGGGCGGAGGAGTCGCCGGACCAGAGGTTCTGGGCGCAGGAGGCGTCGGACCAGAGCCTCCGGCCGGCCCCCGTCGCCTGGTGTTATCGGTTCCCACCAGCCGATCCGGCGCCCTATTTCCTAGAAACTCGATGCCCAGGCGTGTGATGTGATCGGCGCCGCGGGTGACGTTGCGAACGATGGCGCCGGTCGCGAAGTCTCCTCCGACCTCCACGACCGCGACTCTGTCGCCCTGTTCGAGGTCTGACCAGCTCGTGAGAATCCGCATGCCGTTGCGGGACAGATCGTGGGCCACCGTTCTCTCTTCTTTCTCCGGCGTACCGTCGGGTCCGAGTTTGCGGAGCACGACATCCGTAGGGAGGTGGATCCTCTCTTCCTTCCG
>JANLWV010000536.1:0-4257 GCA_031364765.1 Vicinamibacteria bacterium | reverse complement strand
TTCTTATTTTGCGGGGGGGGGGGTAGCTTTGGCCAGCTCTCGCGCACCAATTGCAGTGTTAAATGTTCGCCGATGAAAGCCACCAGCAGTCCGAACAACTGGGCGACTAGAACCACGCTGCCCTGGGCAAGCTCTTCCGGGTCAGCTTGCGCCTCAAGTCCGTCCAACCCCTCCAAAGAGCCGTCCTCTTCGACCTGCAGGGCGCGCAGCCAGTCCCCTTCCTCACGGGTGAGGGCAAGCGCGCGCGAAAGAAGCGAGCGAAAACCGGTGGCGCCCATCAGGGTCGTCAGATGCGGACGCAGCTTCTCGCAGACGGGGACGGCCGCCGGGTTTGTTGGCCCGGAAGATCCATTTCCCCTGGCCTCATAAGCAATGAGTCGCTCGGCGAAACCCCGCATCCTGGGGGTGGCCCGGTTCATCAGGAATCCGACATAGGTGATTTCCCCAAAAAGGGTGCACCGATCCGGGGAGGAAACGGCGCGTGCCGAGCCGGGAACTGAAGCTTGAAGCCTCGCGCGGATTATCAGCGCCTGTCCTGAGGGTCTTCTGTGCGGAGACGCACATAAGGACGTGAGCGCGCGGTCCGCGCGCCGTGCGTTCGCTATCACACAGACCTCGCGTCCTGCGACCCGGCAAACTGAAGGGAGGAGCCACTATGAGAATACTGATGGTCCTGACCTCGCACGAAAAGCTGGGCCACACGGACGGGAAAACCGGTTTCTGGCTGGAGGAGTTCGCCTCCCCTTACTACGTGTTCAAGGATGCCGGCGCCATCCTCACTCTCGCCTCACCGCGAGGCGGCCAGCCGCCGCTCGACCCGAAGAGCGACGACCCGGCCTCGGAAACCGATGCCACCCGCCGCTTCAAGGCCGATGCCTCCGCCCAGGCGGTTCTCGGCAGCACCCTCAGGCTGCGCGACATTTCCGCTGCTGATTTCGACGCCGTGTTTTATCCCGGCGGTCACGGCCCTTTGTGGGACCTGGCCGAAGATGCGTCCTCCATCGCCCTGATCGAGGCGATGCTTGGGGCGAACAAACCGGCGGCCTTCGTTTGCCACGCGCCGGGAGTCCTGCGCCATGCCAGGACGCCCGAAGGCAAGCCCCTGGTGGAAGGCAAGGATGTCGCGGGCTTCAGCAACACCGAGGAGGAGGAGGCCGGCCTGACCCAGGTTGTCCCCTTTCTGGTTGAGGACATGCTCAAGCAGAAGGGCGCCAGGTACTCCAAAGTTGCGGACTGGCAGCCTTATGTCGTGATCGATGGCCCTCTGATCACCGGGCAAAACCCCGCGTCCTCCGAACCGGCAGCCAAGGCGCTGGTGGAGAAACTCCATTTCTTCTCCGTTTCGAGCGCGGTCAAGACGATCCCCTGGGGTACCGCCCAAGGGTAGCTTGTTCCCTGGTCAATCGGCTCCAGGCGATCTAGCTAGTCATCCGCGATCAGCAGATTGGTGTAAGCGCCCAGGGGGGCGCCCGCCTCCAGCCACAGCATCTCAAAGGCGATAGCGCTCTTCGGAACGCGCTCCGCGTGCTTCACCATGACGACATTGCCGGCCAACAGGTTGGGGGCGGCGAAGCGCGCCAGCTGGTCGTACGAACAATTCCGGGCCTGGACGCAGAAAAGCACGGGACGGCGGCCTTCGGCTGCTTCAAACCTTGAGTCGGCTTTGATGTCCTCTGGGGCGAGGTACCGACCGGAGCTCTCGGCGCAAAAGTCGATGATTTCCGCGCCGAACAGCACCTCGCGCCGGGCCTCGTCGACGCCCTTGCCCATCTCGACCATCACCGGTCGGGCAAACTCTTCAACGCGCGCCCGCATGATAGCCGCGGCGTTTGCGGCCACAACCACCCGATGGGCGAGGGTCTTGTGCCGCCAGGTCTCAGAACCGCTCGCCGCGTTTTCAAGCGCCATCTCGGACTGGGCGTTCTTAAGGTCCTCGAAGCTCTTGAGGCTGTCGTCACGGGTCGGGTTGACGCTTTGGTAGGGCATAGCTTCGATTTCCTCCCTGTTTGCGTTCATGCAATGTTGACTTGAGCAGCCGCATCTGTTCTGTTCGGTGACACACAAAGCGGCCGCCCATTCTTCGAAAGCCCGGGCCCCGGTTTCGCCTCGGTCCCGCGCGCTCTATGCGCCTTAGCGAACAGACCAGCACGCGAGGGTCAGGCACACTCTCGCACCGTGCCATCCGCCCTAGCGTCTTCGCGCGCCTCTGAGGAGCGTGGAATGCCTGCCGTAACCTCGATGCCAGGGGGCAACCGCCTCATCGAAGGTCTGTCCCAAAACGCCAAGAAGAGGATTCTGGACCGCTCCGAGACCGTGGATCTGGTCTTCGGCGCCATACTGTGTGAGCCCGAGCAGACGTTCCGGCATGTCTTTTTTCCGCTGAGCGGCTTCATATCGCTCGTGACGACAGTGGGCAGCCATCCGCCGCTGGAGATGGGTCTCATCGGCACCGAAGGCATGCTCGGCGTGACCCTTGTCCTCGGGATCCCAGCCTGCCCCCTGCGCGGTGTGGTGCAAGGCCCGGGGGTGGCGTTGCGAATGACCGCCCCGGAACTCGCGCTCGAAATGCGACACAGTCCCTCCCTGGTCCGCGCCCTGAACCGCTACCTCTACGTGTTGATGGCACAGCTCTCGCAGACCACCAGCTGCACTCGTTTCCACGAGATCGAGGCGCGGTTATCACGCTGGTTGCTGATGACGCACGACCGCGCGCACGCCGACCATTTTCATCTGACCCATCAGTTCCTGGCCAACATGCTCGGCGTGCAGCGGAGCGCGGTCACCATTGCGGCGGGCAACCTGCAGGACAGGAAACTCATCGCTTACTCCCGGGGCGAGATCCGCATCCTCGACCGCCTCGGGCTTGAAGCCAACTCCTGCGAGTGCTACCAAGCAGTGACCGAGGCCTACGCGCGGCTGTTCGCGTAGGCCCGTCACCGACCTGTCTTTACTAAAGCCGTCCTGACAGCAGCAGCACGATGAGGATGATGACCACCAACCCCAGACCACCGCTGGGACCGTAACCCCAGTTCCGGCTATGAGGCCAGCGCGGTGTGGCGCCGACCAGCATCAGGATCAGTATGACTAACAGTAGGGTTCCCATGGGCTTCTCCTTGAGGTTGTCCTTCGCTATGCAGGCGCACGGCCAGCCCGGCGCCTCAACACAGTACGCGGAGGCCGACGCGGAGTTCGGTGCGCTGGCGAACGGAGCGGCCTCTTCAGGCCCTGACGGTCGGAGGGCTCCTCCTGGCATTCCCCTTGCTGTCCCTTCCTTGGAATGCTTCAGCAGAACTTGAACCGCGCCATTCTTGGGGGTCTCGTGGTCGTGGGGCTTTTGCTCCTGGGAAGCCTCATCTATCCGTTCGCGAGCGCTCTCTTGTTCGCGGCCGTTCTGGCGGGGGCGCTCTACCCTCAATTCGAACGCTGGACCGCTCGGCTCGGCGGGCGGCCGATGCTCGCGTCGTTGCTTCTGACGCTCGCGGTCGGCGCTTTGCTGGCGACGCCCACGGTGTGGCTGGCGGTGAGGGTGGGCGATGAGGTCCTAACGGGCGCCGGCTCGGTCGAACGGGCGTTGCGCAGCGGCGGCGGCGTCCCGGCCCTGATCAGATTGCTCCCGGCATCGATTCAATCCCGGGCTCGTCGCGCCGTCAACTCTCTCCCGGGAGGAAACGAGCAGATCGAGGACTTGGCCGACAACCGATCCGAGGGGGCGGCCGCGGCCGTGACCGCCGGCCTCATCGCGACCGCGACGATCGTGATCAAGTTCACCCTCATGATGGTCGCCTTCTTCTTCCTCCTGCTGGATGGGAAAAAACTCGTGCAGTGGGTTGCGACCGTGGCCCCGCTGCCCGAAAACCAGATTTTCGAAATCCTTTCGGACTTCCGCAATGTCTCCGTGGCCGTGCTGCTGTCTTCTCTCGGCACCTCCGGCGTGCAGGCGATAGCAGCGCTTCTAGGCTACCTGGCCACCGGCGTTCCCCAGCCTCTGTTCTTCACCATGGTGACGTTCGTGGTGGCGTTCATTCCCGCGATCGGAGCGGCGAGCGTGGTTATGGCCGCAGCGGGCCTGCTCCTGTTCACGGGCCACGCCCAACCCGCCTTCTACCTCGCCTTGTGGGGAGTCCTGGTCGTGAGCACGATCGACAACCTGGTGAAACCCTGGCTTCTAAAGGACCGGATGGAGATCCACGGCGGCCTGATCTTCTTCGCGCTCGTCGGTGGGATCGCCACCTTCGGCCCGGTCGGGCTCGTCGCCGG
>JANLWV010000464.1:0-9121 GCA_031364765.1 Vicinamibacteria bacterium | reverse complement strand
GCGCCCAGCTGAACTGAGGAATCATCTCCTTGTGATTCAGGATCGGACCGGCGACGAGGTGCGGGAAGTACGTCACGAACAGGGCGTACCTGGTGAACGACGCGTTTGAGGCATGGCCGCGCTTCGCGTCCACCAGGTAGGCGATCTGCGTGAACGTATAGAAGGAGATGCCCAGCGGAAGGACTGCCTTGGCCACCTCCCAGTCGGCGCCGAGCAGCTGGCGAACGTTCTCGAGCGCGAACGAGCTGTATTTGTAATACGCGAGCACCGCGAGATCGGCCGCGACACCGGCGACGAGTATCGCGAGTGTGGTGCGGGCGTTTCCCTTGGCTCGCTGCCGGAGGATCGCGAATCCCATCCCGTAGTTCCAGGCGATGGACGCGGCCAGCAGCCAGAGGAAGGAGACCTGCCAGATGGCGTAGAAGACCACCGAGGCAACGAGGAGCGCGAACGAGGGGAGGACGTCACGCCGGGTCGTCAGCGCGCCGTAGAAGAGCGCGAGTGCGAAGGGAAGAAAGAAGAGCAGGAAGGGATACGAATTGAACAGCATCAGTCCAACCCGAACTGGAACTCCACGATGTCACGGTGCATCGCCTCGGCCGGAACGCCGGCCCGGTGGAGACACTGGGTGACGCTGGCGAAGAACGTCGTCCCAGCGGGCCCGACCATGCGCACGAGGTCCGGAGACTCGAGGATCTCCCTCTCCTCCATTCCGTAGTCGAGCCGGTTCTTGAATCCGCGGCGAAGGAGTCGTCGCGTGCCGCGCCGGGTGACGATGTGCAGCGGTCCGTGCGCGATCGTCGCGTCGTTCAAGAGGACGAAGAGCTTGATCCGATCGCACGGCTCAGCATCGCAGTGCCAGTTCTTCGAGTAGATGTCGTAGGAGCTCGCGACCGTTTCCGGCACGTGAAACGTCCGTCGGGCACCCGCGTATCGCACCGCGAAGTCGCCCCCGTAGAACGCGCGAAGAAAGCCGCGGACCGCATCCGAAAGGAGGAGTTCGAGCTCGGGCACCTGCTCGCGCGAGAGCGCGTGGCACGCACCCGGCACGCCCGCCTTCTTCGCGTCCGCGCTCTCGACGACCTCGTACCGAGACGGATCCACGATGGCCCGTCGGTACGCCTCGATCACCTTCGCAAGTACGGCAGCGTCGTGTCGGCCGTCGAAGGGAAGTGCCCCGTCGTGCTCGAAGGAACGGACGGCTTCGTGTTCTGGCGCAGGAACAGCGTCCGCCCTCGCTCGCGAAAGGAGGCGCCGGCCGCGTCGATTGTTCGAGAGAAGCGAGAGGTTTCCGTAGAGCAGGCGCCCGAGCGGCTCGTCCAGCTTCCGCGCGACCTGAGCGGCCCGGCTCTGGACCCTTGCGACGATTCTCCGCGGAAGCCCGAGCATTCGCGGCGGAGTCTAGCCGTGCCCCCTCGCGGCGGTCCACGTACCGGGAACGGCGGGCCCCCTGGTTGCCCAAGGGCGACCGACAGATGTTCCCGGAGCAGACGAATAGGACACGAACCGGTTTTGACGGCGCGGAGTTTGATGCCATCGACTCCGCGATTTTATTCGGTGCGTAACATTACTCATGCTCACGTCCAGACCGCGCGGGGAATCAGGCTTCGGATCTTCAGCGCCGGGCGCCGCCGCGATGCTTTTCCTGGTGTTTCTGGCGACCGCCGTGCTCGCCACCCAGCCGCTGAGCTTCGAATTGTCGACGCGCTTGCCCGCGAACGCCGACGCCCTGGTCTTCGCCTGGACGTTGAAGACGATCTGCGGAGGACTGGGGCACCCCGGGGACGCCCTCCGAGGGAACATGTTCTACCCCGACACGGCCTCACTGCTGTATACCGAGCCCCTGGTCGGTGAGGCGGTTCAAGTAGCGCCTCTTTGCGCGCTCGGTATGGATCACGTCACTCTCTACAACGCGACCTACGTCGTGATCCTCGCCGTGGCCGCCCTGGGGGCCTGGCTCCTGGCCCGCGAGATCACCGGAAGCGCCCCCGCGGCTCTCGTGGCGGCGACGGTCTTCGCTTTCACGACGGCCAACTACGACTCGGCGGCCCGCATTCAGATCGTGGCGAGTCAGTGGACGCCGTTTTGCCTTCTCTACCTCATCCGTTTCTGCAGAGGCGGAAGGCTCAAGGATGCCGTCTTGATGGGCGGAGCGTTCGCGATGCAGGCCTTGTCGTGCACCTACTTCGAGATTTTTCTCGCGCTCCTTCTGGTGCTGTCGGTTCCCCTGTGGATCGGATTGGCGGGCGGTGTGGCGCAAGCTCGGAAGCGCATTCCCGGACTCACGGTGGCCATGCTCATCGCAGCGGCGCTGGTCGTTCCGGTCAACCTGGCGCAACGCTTCCATCTGGATCCGGTTCTCGTGACGCGGCCGCAGGCCCAACAGATCACCCTATCCTTCTTCACCGACGTTCTGCCGACGAATCTCATCTACGGACGCGTCCTGGGACGCACTCGCATGGCCTATGACGCTCTTTACTTCCCGGGTGCTGTGCCTTTGGGTCTGGCCCTGCTGTTCCTGTTCTGGACTCTCCGCGGACGGCGGAATGAATCAGGGAACCAGTCCGGCCTCAAGCCGTTGGTGTTCATCGGCGCGGCCGCCTTCCTGTTTGCTTTCGGGACGGTGGTGTCGACGCCCTGGGGAGAAATTCCGGGCCCGTTGTCACTTTTCGCCAGCGTACCGGGCCTCGGACAAGCTCGGGTTCCGTCCCGCTTCCTGATGTTCTCGCGCCTCGCCCTCGCGATAGCGGCCGCCGGTGGCGCGCACCGGGTTCTCTCTCGGTTTCCGCGAAGGCCGTGGGTCTGGGCCTCGGTCCTCTCCATGGCCTGTTTCGCCGAGCATTGGTCTATACCGCTCGACACCTGGGTTGTGCCGAACCGAAATCAACTGCCAAAGGTTTACGCATGGCTCCAGGAATCGGGTCCATGGCTGGGCCCGATTCTGGAATTCCCTCCGTCTCTGCAACGGCTGAGGCGCGAGGAGTCGGCCTGGCTGCACACCGCGGCTTTCCACGGACTTCCCATGGCGAATGGGTATTCCAGTTTCAGGCCCGCATGGTTTGAATTCGTGATGGAGGCGGCACTGCGATGGCCCGACGAACGGCTGCTTGCGATCCTCCGTCAGATCGGGGTGCGGACGATCGTGGTGCATCCGAGACCCAGAGGCCTTCCCGAGGTCGACGGTGCGGGAGTTGCGTTGCTCGACTACGCGGCCCGCCACCCGGAGCAGTTGAGTCTCGTCAAATCTTTCTCCGACTCGCACCGGTGGGAGGGAATCTTGTCGCGGCTAGGGGACGAGCAAGTCTTCGCGATTGCGCCCGGCGCGCCCCCCATGCCCGCTTCGCCCCTGGGCCCGGCCATCGATCGGACGGGCTGGTCCTGCCGAAGCAGCGAACCAGATTGCGAGCGCGCGTTGGACGGCGACCTTACGACCCTGCTCCGGGGGCGTGAAGCTCAGAACACCGGCCAGTTCCTGAAGATCTGGTTCAAGGAGCCCACGGATATTCAAGCGGTGTCGATCAATCTGGGACGATTCCCCGAGGGTTTCCCGCGCGACCCCGTTATCCGGTTGCTCCTGGGAGAGGTGTGGGTTGTCGTGGATGCCAAACTCGACGTGCAGGCTTTTCTGTCGGACACGACGCAGCGTATGCCGAATCCGGCCATGACGTGGAGATTCCCCGAGGCGCGGGCCGCGGGGTTTGAGATCAGGCTGCGGTCGGGTGGGCACCGATTCCGCGAACTCGGCATTCCGGAGGTGGGCGCTCACGGACCGGCCGGCCCGTCCGTTGAAGGCGCCTCCCCTACCGCCGCACCATCGACTCAAACCAGGCCGCGATGAGTTCGCCCACTCTCGCGTGACCGAAGTCGTTGAGGTGGATATCGCCCTTGAAATACATGCGGCGGTTTGAGGCGGCGGCCTGCTGCCGAAGCAGCGGAAGAAGATCCAGATACGGTATCCGCTGCTCACGGCAAAACGTCTGAAGATAGGCTTGGGGGAAGGCGGTATCGTAGGTCGGCTTCGCCGGCTCCCGCGCATAAACCTGTGCCGCGGTGGGCAGCGCGACCACCGCGAGCCGGGCCCCGTCCGCGGCAGTCAGCGCGGCCATTCTCGAGAGCGACGCCATGACCGCGTCCTTCGCCTGCAGCGCCACTTCCGGGGCAGGCAGCCGGGACCAGAATCCGGGCTGGACGAAACTCAAGTTCGGTCGGAATATCACGCAGAGATCTTCAAGGTTGAGAAGCGGCGCCAATCGACGAAACGCGGCAGACCCTTGAGCCAGGCGGCGCCATAAGGGCGCCGGGCAAGGAAGGGGGACTCTGTCGTCCGGCTTCAGGTAGTCCGCAGGAACGCGCGACTTCAGGATTTCGGTATTGAGCTGGGCCGTGCCGTTGATGATGTTCTCTCGGTCGAGCCCAAGCCACGTATCACGGAAGTCATTCCCCATGTAGCTCACGACAATCACGTGAGCGGGCTCGAATTTGAGCACGACCTCCTTGAGCAGAAGCTCCTCGTCCACCAGCCCATAGCCACCGACCCCGAAGTTAAGCGCTTCGAACCGATCGGGTGGAAGTTTCGACTCAAACACACCCACCAGGCTGTGCGCGGAGTCCTGGGCCCAGGATCCGAACGTGAAAGAATCTCCGAGGAAAGCAACGCGTTGTCTTCCGGGTGTCGCCTTGAGGCTGGTCTCCCGCCAGTGCATTCCGCGAGAATTCGTTCTGATCCGAATGCGGCGGGTCCCGACTCGCGTTTCAAGATCGAGGTTGGGGCGCAACCGATACGAGCCGGTCCGCGCGGGGTTTTCCTGGAGCAGGGCCAGATCCTGCGGCGCAGCTTTGGGCTTTCCCGCCTGCCGCCAATCGTCGAATCGGACGCCGCCTTCGAGAATCGAGAGACACGCCGTCGCGGTGAGAAATCCGAGAGCGAGTCCCAGGCGCCGTTGCCTGTTTCCGCCCATGAGGGTCTAGCTCTTACCTGAGAGCGCCGCGGTGGCCGAAGACAACAGCAAGGCGTCCATGGTCGGAATATACGTGGCGTAGGTTTGCGCACGGTACTGCGGCCGGAACGCAAACAGGACGGTCAGATCCCCTTCAAAAAGCGATTGACGGCGGCAAGTACTTTGTCGAGCATGGGGGCGGTCAAGGTCTTCGTGAACGTATTCCGTTGGGAGGGATGGTACGAGATGAAGATCCTTCTTGTCTCGCCGCTTTCGGGGTTGACCGGCAGATCGTGAACCAGACCGTGGCCGAATTTGAACGATCGTTTCGCGTCCACGACCCCTTCGGCCTTGAGCATGGCGGAAAGAGCGTCGAGGGCAAACTTGCCGAGGGCCAGGACGGCGCGCGGCTGAAGCAAACGCCACTCGCGGGCGAGATAGGGCCGGCAGGCGGTGGTCTCCGCTGGCTCAGGCTTGTTGTCCGGCGGAGCGCATCGGACCGCGGCCAGGATGTAGGCGTCGCGCATGACGAGGCCGTCATTCCGCCAGACGGATGTCCCCTGGTTCGCGAAGCCGGCGCGGTGGAGGGCCGGGTATAGAAAGTCGCCCGAAGGGTCGCCGGTGAAGACACGGCCGGTACGATTACCGCCATTGGCGGCGGGGGCGAGGCCCACGATGAGGAGGCGCGCCTTCGCCTCGCCAAAGCCGGGCACCGGTTTTCCCCAATAGGTCTGATCCCGGAAGCGTGCGACCTTGACCGCCGCCGCGCGCACGCACCACTTCCGGAGGCGCGGGCACTTCTCGCACCGGATGATCTCCTGACGGACCTTGGAAAGAGAATCCCGTGCCATGACGCTCAATGTACCTCGCGGCCTTCAAGCCAGGGAATCCGCCAGCATCTGAGATAATTCGGGCCGAACCCAGCCGCGCCGAAGGCACTCGCAACCAACGCGGCGCATCCGAGGCAGGCGTTTGATTGATTCCCCCATGGCCGATCGCCGATCGCTTCCCTTAACCGACCTCTCCGAAGACGAAAGACTCTTCCAGGACATGGTCCGCAACTTTGCCGAGGAGCGAATCCGTCCCCTGGTTTCGAAGATGGACCAGGAGGCGAAGATGCCGCGGGACCTCATCGATGCCTGCTTCGAACTGGGTCTGATGGGCATCGAGATTCCCGAGAATTTCGGCGGGGCGGAGTCCACGTTCTTCATGTCCGTGATTGTGGTCGAACAACTTGCGCGCCTCGACGCCTCAGTGGCCGTGCTGGTCGACGTGCAGAACACGCTCTTCAACAACGCTTTGCTGCGGTGGGGAAACGACGCCCAGAAAGCGAAGTACTTCCCGAAGCTCTCGACCAAGTGGGTCGGGGCGTACGCCCTGTCTGAGGCAGGTTCCGGGTCCGACGCCTTCGCCCTCGCCTGCAAGGCGGTAGACAAGGGCGACCACTATGAGTTAACCGGGCAGAAGCTCTGGATCACCAACGCGGCCGAGGCGGAACTCTTCATCGTCCTCGCCAACGCGGATCCGAGCAAGGGCTACAAGGGCATCACCGCGTTCCTGGTCGAAAAGGGATGGGCGGGCTTCACCGTGGGCAAGAAGGAAGACAAGCTCGGCATCCGCGCCTCATCCACCTGCGAACTTATCTTCGAGGGCTGCCAGGTCCCGAAGGAGAACGTTCTGGGCGAAGTGGGCAAGGGCTACAAGATCGCCATCGAAACCCTGAACGAAGGCCGGATCGGCATCGCCGCCCAGATGGTGGGTGTGGCCCAGGGCGCTTATGAGCATGCCCTCCGGTACGCGCAGGAGCGAAAGCAGTTCGGCAGGGAGATTGCCGAGTTCCAGGGCGTGCAGTTCGAACTTTCGAACATGGCCATGCAGATTGAAGCGGCCCGGCTTCTGACCTACAACGCCGCGCGTCTGCGCGACGTGGGATCACCCTTCATCAAGGAGGCGGCGATGGCCAAGCTCTTCGCTTCGCGCACCGCGGAATACGTCGCGTCCAAGGCCATCGAGATCTTCGGCGGCAACGGCTTCACCAAGGAATACCCGGTGGAAAAGTTCTACCGCGATCAGAAAGTGGGCCAGATCTACGAGGGGACGTCCAACATGCAGCTGGTGGTGATCGCCAAGCAGATTCTCGGGAAAATGGCGTGAGTCTGCTCGCCCTGTCCGCCGAATTACTCCTCGACCGATTTGCTTCTCAGGACCCGACTCCGGGGGGCGGTTCCGCCGCCGCGTTCGCCGGTGCTCTGGCCGCCGCACTGGTTGAGATGGTGGCCGGTCTCCCCAAGACCCGCACCGGAGCGCCGGGCGAGCGAGAGAAACTCGACTCCGCGAAGGCCTCCGCCAGCAAGGCGGGCGCGCGCCTCCGGCAGCTGGTGGATCTCGATACCCATGCCTACAATGCCGTGACCGCGTCCTACAAGATGCCCAAAGCCACCGACGAGGAGAAGGCGGCGCGCAGTGCGGCGATCGCCAAAGCCATGAGGCAGGCGACCGAGGTGCCGCTCGAGACCTGCGAGCGCAGCGCCGAAGTACTTCGAGCGGCTGCACAGACACTCGCCCACGGAAATCCGAACGCCGCGAGCGACGTCCGGACCGCGATGTCTCTCTGCCGGGCCGCCCTCGACGCGGGTGCGGAGAACGTGCGCGCGAATGTAGCTTCTCCCTCGCTCGCCGCCGAATCCTCTCTGTTTCTGGGCCGCCTGGAGACCATGCGCGCCCCGCTCGAATCGATGCTCGCGAACCCGAACCGAAAGTAGAACCGATGACTCGAATCCCCCGCCTTGCCGCCGCCACTCTCTTTTTCTCCTCCCCCTCACCCCCCTTTCAACCGCTCAGGACATGGCCATTAAACCCAAGACTGCCGCCGAAGCCAAGGCCTTCACCGACAAAGTCGAGAAGGAACTTCTCCTCCTCGCCAACGCGTATTCACGCGCGGACTGGGTGAAGGCGACCCACATCACCGATGACACCGAGGGGATTGCCGCCGAGGCCAACCAGCGCTTCACCGACGCCGCGGTCGCCGCGGCCAAGAAGGCGGCCACCTTCGATGGCGTGAAGGTTTCCCCCGAAGTCGCCCGAAAGCTGAAGCTGCTGAAGGTGGCGCTCGTCACCCCGGCGCCCACGGGCTCAGCCGAGAGCAAAGAGGTGGCGACTCTCGCCAATCGTCTCGAAGGGATCTACGGCAAAGGGAAGTTCACGAGGAAGAACAAAGACGGCAAGGATGAAACCCTCGACCTCGGAGAGTTGTCGAAGATCCTGGTCACATCGCGCGACCCCAAAGAGATGGAAGAAGTCTGGGCGGGCTGGCACGGCGTCGCGAAGCCCATGAAGAAGGACTTCGTGCGCTTCGTGGAGCTTCAAAACAAGGGCGCCCGCCAGCTCGGGTTCAAGGACACCGGGGCGTTGTGGCGGTCCAAATACGACATGGCCCCCGAGGCGTTCGCCCGGGAAGTGGACCGGCTCTGGGAACAGGTGAAACCGCTCTACCTCTCGCTTCACGCGTATGTCCGCAAGCGCCTCCGCGAAACCTACGGTCCGAGCGTCGTCCCCGAGAAGGGACCGATCCCCGCACACCTGCTCGGCAACATGTGGGCGCAGCAGTGGGGGAATATCGAGCCGCTGGTCGCACCAAAAGACGCCGGTCCCAGCTTCGACCTCACCGCCCGTCTTCTGGAGAAGAAAATCGACGAACTCGAAATGGTCCGCTACGGCGAGCGCTTCTTCACCTCTCTCGGTTTCGAGCCTCTGCCCAAGACGTTCTGGGAGCGGTCGCTCTTCGTGAAGCCCAAGGACCGCGAGGTGGTCTGCCACGCGAGTGCCTGGGACGTGGACAACGACAACGATCTGCGCATCAAGATGTGCATTGAGATCACCGCGGAAGACTTCTCGACCATCCACCACGAACTCGGCCACAACTTCTACCAGCGCGCCTACAACCGGAAACCGTTCCTGTTCCGCGACAGCGCCAACGACGGCTTTCACGAGGCCATCGGCGACACCATCGCGCTCTCGATCACACCGTCCTATCTCAGGAGGATCGGCCTCATCGACCAGGAGCCCGATCCGTCGAAGGACATCGGCCTCCTGCTTCGGATGGCCCTCGACAAGATCGCGTTTCTCCCCTTCGGCCTTCTCGTCGATCAGTACCGCTGGAAGATTTTCTCGGGCGAGATCGCGCC
>JANLWV010000452.1:0-13026 GCA_031364765.1 Vicinamibacteria bacterium | reverse complement strand
AGGAAGTCCTTGGGCCACCAGGCCGTCTGGGCGCGGCTCGATGCGCTCCTGCGCGAGTCCCCCAAGGGGAGGCTGCGCGCTGGCGGGCAACTGGGTTCCGTGCGGCTCGTGCGGGCGATTGCTGAAGATCAGTAGGGCAGTGAGGAGCGCGGTGTGCTCCTGCGGCGCGCGGCTGCATCCGAGCCAGCGCACTCACAAAGCAGAAGATCCCCCGAGGTAAGGCGACAGCGGACAGGAGTCCGGAAGCGCTAGAATAAAGATCTGATTACGATGATCATGGGTTCGATTCCGCTTTGTTCACGTTCAAGCGCGCTTCGCGCGATGGCGTCAATGGCTGTCACCTCCCTGGCCTGTCGCGACGCGCCTTTCTAAACAGGAGACTGAATGACCCGAACTCATATTGCGGGCGCGCTGGCCGTGACGGCCGCGCTCCTGCACTGGAGCTGCTGCGGCAGCGCGGATCAGCCGCTGGCACCCACCGTCGTCGCGACGCCGACCCCGACGCCGGCACCCACGCCGACCCCTTGCACTATCTCCCCGATACCGGCGCAAGCCCGCTGCGCCGTCGAGCCGCCGCCCAGGTTCGAGTCGATCGTGATCGCCGCGCAGGACCAGGTCCGGCGCGAGCATCCCGAGATCTTCGACGGCGCGGGCCGCGTCAGCGAGACCATCTACACCGGCTGGGTGGCACGGACGCTGGTCGCCAACGGCCACTGCGCGATCGGCGGCACGGACGATGAGATCAGCATCAAGCCGATCGGCAGCAACGACTTCAGCGAGCTGTACGACGTCGTCACCAGCAACCGCGACGTCTGGAACCACTACGTGTTCACGTGCCGGCCGTCCCTCTTCTGAGCGACTGACGTCCGACAGCGAGTCCGGCCGACGCGCCCTGCCGGTCGACGGGGCCGTCGTGCCGTGTCTTTTGCTGTTGATCGCGGCGGCTGCTCATCCGGGGGCAAGGCGGCCCGATGTGCGGTCTCCGCTGGTCAGGCCGGGATGATGAACCCTAGTGCGTCAGGCCGTAGATCATGTAGTTCACGCCTACCTTGTACGCCTCGTTGGAAAGGTCGATCGGCACGAAACCGGTGTCCGACCACTCCCAGTATTCACCAATGTCCGAGTTGTAATTGGCGATGACCAAAAGTCGCTTCTTGGGATCGTTGTCCTCGAAGATGCCCTGGTACGTGGACGGCGCGCCGCGTCCTCCGCCCCCAAAGCCACGTCCGAACCCGCCCCGACCTCCTCCTCCTCCGCGACCGCGGGGAGGCTCGGTGACCTTGAAGAAGGAGTCCCAGAGAGGATGCTCCATCGGAATCTCGATGAAGTGCTGTTCCGGCAGGACTTCGCGCATCCGGTCTTCGAGGTTCAGCGCATGTTGTCCAAAGAAGTCATCAAAGATCACGAAACCGCCCTTTTGGAGGTAGGCGCGCAGGCCGCTGGTTTCCTTCTCGTTCAGGGTCCAGTAGCCGGGCTCCGAGACGTAGGCGATGGGGTAGTCGAAGAGAGCCGGCTCGTCAAAACCCACGATCACCGACTCCATGTTCGGATCGATCGTGGTGGTTTCGCGGAGGATCTTCAGGAAGTGCTCATCGGCGCGTGGATAGTCGTGATTCCACTTGAGATCAAGGCCCCACTCGTAACGTCCCGGCCCCCATTCGGACGGATGAAACTTCACCCGGGCAAACGTGAATTTTCCGTTGTACGGCGCATTCTCGTAGGGCACTTCCGGCGGGGCGGGGACGTCGCCCGCGTAGCCCAGCGTCGTTCCGACCAAAACAGCGATAGCCAGGATCCTCGATTCGCGCCTCATGGCACCTTCCCCTCTCGGTGAATCTTTAGCAGGAGTTCCTGAGCGCGTCCAAACCGCGGCGCGATCTCCAGCGAACGCAAAACGCTCCGCCGAGCCGCCGGACGATCCCCGGCCTCCATCTCGGCGAGGGCGAGCTGGAAATACGCTTCCGCCTTGTCGACGGGATCGAGCTCGACGATGGCGCGCCGGGCGTCTCTCGCCGTAGAAGACTTCTGCAGTCGTGATGCGAGGACGGCGCGCCGCTCATGAAGCAACGGGTCGAACGGATAGATGAACACCGCGGAATCGAGCACAGCCAGCGCCTCGTCCGCCTTGCCTTTTGCTTCGAGGAGCCCCGCCAGTTGGGTGCGAGCGGCATCGTGGCTTTCGTTTCGGGCCACGAGGGACTTCAGTGCGGCAATGGCGCCGTCCTGGTCCCCGCGCGCCTGTTTGATTTCGGCGATGGGGAAGTAGGGGCTTTCGTCTCCCGCGGATTCGGGCCAGATCTGAGCGGCACGTTCAAGGTGCTTCAAAGCTTCGTCGTCACGGTTCTCCCGCAGGTTGAGACGTCCCAGGCTCACGTGGGCAATGAAGTCGTTATCGTCCTTCGCGATGCGGGCTTCAAGCGTGGCGCGCGTCTCAGCGGGAGCGGGGCCATCGTGGGACGCCAGAGATGAAGCCCCCCGGATTCCGGCGAGCGGCTTGGCCAGGCTTGTCTTCAGGGCCGACTGGAATTCCTCATCCACCTGATCCACCGAGCGGCCGAGCGCGGTCTGGAAAGCCGCCTCCGTGGTCGCTCCGCTCGCGTACGCTTTCAGGAGGTTTCGAAGGCCGGCGATCCCGTGCCGCGTTTCGATGTGCTCCACGACGAGCGACGCTTGATAGTACGAGAGGCTGACCTGCTCCGGACGCTTGGGACGGACGAAGCCGTTGTTCAGATCGCGCAGGGGCAGCAGATCTCCGGCCTGGTACGCGAGAAGGAACTCGATCGACAGGTCGTCTCCCCAGCCGGGTCGGGCGCGGCGCTCTTCGTAAACCGAAATTCCCTCGGTCAGCCAACGGGGCACGCGGCTCCCGGACGCTCCCAGCGTCACCACGTGCGCCAGCTCGTGCCACAGCGTGGATCCCCAGTTGAACGCGCCACGGTCGCGGGCCTGGGGTGAGTCGATGGCGACCACCGGACCGAAGCTCACCCCTAAAGCACCGAGCCCAGCAAGGCCGACCGTCCTCACCGAGAAGTCGGCGTGTGACGGATAGGCCTCCACCCGAATCGGATCCACGGGCGAAAAGCCGTAGCGGGCCGAGAGTTTCTCCATCGCCTCGGCGGCGAGTGCGGCCATCGGCGGCCCGAGGACTCCGGCTTCCTTCTTGTCCAGGAAGAGGCGAAAGCGTCCGCTATCAACGATTGTGTAGTTCACGAACGTGTCCAGCAGGTCGAGCGTGTTCTTGACCCAGACGTTGTACGGGTCCCCTTCGAACGACCGCTCCAGATTCTTGCGAGCAGCGTCGATATCGCCCAGCCGGAGTTGATTCTGGCCGAGGCTCGCGAGCGCCGACCATGATTGCGGTTCCAGAACCAGCGCCTCACCCGCGAGACGGGCCCCTTCGCGGTAGAGCCGGTTGCGCACCGCGGCCTCCGCCACGGTGACCAGGAGATCTCCGCTCCTCGGGAACAGCGTGTCCGCCTTCTTCCGTGTTTCAGCGGATGTGGTCACGTCGCCGGCCACGTATTGCGCGGCAGCGAGGGCCGAGAGAGCCTCGACCGACGACGGATTCTCCGCGAGAGCCTTCTCCGCCTCGGCCCGGGCGGCGGGGAAGTCCTCCAGAGCGAGGAGCAGGCCCGACCCGTAGGCGCGAGCCTCCACAAAGTTGGGATTCACCTTTAGAGCCGCGTCGAGGAGGTCGGGAACTCCGCGCTCGCCGTCGAAATCTCTGGCCTTGGCCAGACCGAGGAGGGCCTGGGGTTGATTGCGGTTGGTCTGCAAAACGGCCTCGAACGCGGATCTCGCCTCGGTGCCGTTGAATTTCTCGAGGAACAGCTCTCCCGTGCGAAGACGGGCCTCGTGGGTCTCGTCCAGGGCCGCGGCCTCGTCGAATGCCTTCAGCGCGTCCTTGAAAGCGCTCGGATTCGACGCCCCGAGGTATCGGCAGGCTCGACCGACGGCGATCAGATCCAAGGCGGTCTTCCCGCGACCGGCGTTGTACGCGGCGATCAGTCGTTCGAATCGCGTCGTCGCTTCAGGGCGAAGGCCGCGCTCGTAGAGCAGGACGCCAAGCGAGGCCTCGGCGGCGAGCGTCGCAACCGCCTTGCCCCAGATGGCCTTGCCGAACGCGGTCTCCGCCTCGGCCCGCCGTCCCCTGACCACGAGGACATCGCCCATGGTGTTCCAGGCGTCGGCGGATTTGGGGTTGCGTGAGATGAAACTGCGAACCGTCTCTTCCGCCTCGGCGTGCGCCCCCGTTTCCAACAGCGCCCGAATGAGAACCGAGAGTGCGGGGACGCTTTGGGGAGAGGCGGCCAGTTCGCTCTTTCCGGCCTGAAGCGCGCGCTCGTACTGACCCAGTCGCAAGGCTTCGACCGCGGAAAGGTCCTCCGCCGGGCGGACGGCTGGAGCCGGAACGCGCCGCCCCTGCGCACGGGCCGAGGAGCCCGACGCCCAGGCTCCGAACCCGGCCAGGCTCAGGAACGTCACCGCCCAGGCCCCACCCCAAAGAAGTGCCTTGGAGCGGGTCATGGTTTTCCTGACCCCCGCCTCTTGCGGATTTCCTCATTCTTCATCGCGAGGTCCAGGAGCAAACGCTCGAGTTCCCGGTCGTACCTATCGGCGGGCATCGCACTCTTGGTGGCCTTGAGCGCTTCGATTTTGTCCTCGATCGCGCGACGCTCTTGCTCGAGTGCTCCAAGAACTGGGTCGGCCGAGTCACTCGCTCGCTCCGAGGCCCCGGAGGCCCTGCCCCCCAGGATTGTGGAACGGGCAAGGGCTCCCGACTCGCCGTCCTCGAGAACGGCATGTTCGGTGAGCAGCCTGCGCTCCCGCTGATACTCCCTCGCAACCTGCATCTTCGCGGCTTCGAACGCCTCAAGGATGGACACCTGCCCGTTCTTGTCCACATCCGCGGCCTCTCCCGACAGCGCCTCCGAAAAGTACCGGCCGAAGATCGCTTCGTTGCGCTCCTGTGAACTCTTGGTGGAGGTGAGGATCACCCGGTTCTTCGCGGCGAGAACTTTCTGGAAGTCCCCGCTCGCCGAGGCGGTGTTCACGAAGACGACACGCTGAAGAGCGAAGGGGACAAGCCACGTCGCAAAGTCCAGAGCACTTGCGTCCGGTCCGGGGAGATTGAACCGAGCCTCTTCGCCAAATCCGCTCCCATGGCCGAAGAGGATGACCGCCACCGTGTCACCGGGTCGGCACCGGCCCGCGATTTTCGCGAACGTTCTCGCCAGCTCTTCCCTGGTTGCGCGGCCATCGATCCGGCCTGGGTCCTTTTCGGGACTCTCGGTCAAGTACGTGATGTTGGCGCGCGGGATGCCCAGGCGCTTCTCGGCTGCGGTGTGGAGCGAGGACGACCAGGTTCGGAATGACTCGGCGTACGAAGGCTCTCCGCCCAGGCCGGCCACGATCACCAAGTGAACGTCCTGCGCCGCGCCCGACCGCGCAAGCGCGATCAACGCGATCGCTGTAAAAGCGGTAGCCACGGGAGCCCGGCCGGGAGTTCTCACACGAGTCCTCGGAACTTGCGATACGCCCATTCGATGGTCAACGACATCAGAATTCCCAGGAAAATCGCGGGCATGTCCCAGAGCTCCTTCTCGTCCACCACCGATGCGGTTTTGGGCGAGTAGGTCAAGTCCTCGGGCAACTGCGCCACGGTTCGCGGAGTGTAGAAGCGCCCGCCGGTTTCCGCCGCGATTCGGCGCAACAATTCCGCCTTCATTTCGGCGCCGCGGAACTCGACCTGAACATTGTCGACCCGCACATGCGCCACGTCCTCGCCCAGAATCTTTCCGGCGCGGCGCGCCGTGATGCGAACCTCGTGCACGCCGCGCTCATCGGGCCGGAACTCGCCGGAGTATTCGCCATCTTTGTCGACGGTCCAGCGAAGGGCCAATTCCTGCGATTCTCCATTGGGCTTCCGGATGAACGCACTCACCAGGGCGTCATTGACGCGGATGAAGGTCTCGTCCGAAACATCGGCGCGGATTGTGACCGTCGCCCCCGGGGCGACGAGGCCCGATGACAACGTGGCCGAGACCGGTCCGTGAGCCCCACTCACCAGCTGCCGCAGCATCTGCCGCCAGAAGGTCTCATGAGACGTGTCCTCGACCGTCACGTCGGCGTGCATCTGCCAGCGCCAGGAATCCTGGACCGGAAACGCGAAGGCGCGGCCGCGGCCATAACGCTGGAACGCGAGCACGACTCGCTTCTCTCCGGGTGAGTCGGCGGCCGGCTCGCCCGCGAGGAGCGCCGAGGCGCCGGGTTTCACCCGGGTGACGTTGTTCACCGAAGACAGGGGCGGTAGGGCACGAAAACGAGTCTCGCTGTCCGCTTCAGCGGCCGCGAGTTGAGTGACGGGTTGCGCCGCGCCAAGGGGCGTGACGTTGACCTTGAGCCACTGGAACCGAGTGTCCGATTCTCCAGAGGAGCCCGCCGCCTTTGGCGGGGAGGCGTCCCCGAGGCCGTCCCCAGCATTCAGAGCCACGGGCAGGGCCTCGGCCACGGCCGTGCCCGCATACCCACCCTCGGCGAACGTCTTGTCGCTGCCGAGCATCAACAGGCCGCCGCCGCGTTGCGAGACGAAGTCCGAAAGCATCCGCATCTGGTCGATGCTGAAAAAGCTCGCCTCCACGCCCCCGATGATGAGGCCGCGGTATCCGAAGAGTTCTTCGCGCGAGCGCGGGAAACCCGCCGCCAGTTCCTCGGCATCGTCCACATCCAGGCGAAGAAACTTGTTGTCGGACGTCCGTTCCAGTGTGACCACCTGAAGGTTCTTGTCGTCCTGAACCGCACGGCGGAGGAACTTCGCCTCGAAGCGCGCGGCGCCTTCAAAATACAGGATCTTCTCGCGGCGGCCGAGGACATCGAGGGGGACATCGAACTGGTTGTTCTCGCTCACCTGCTCGCCCGCGACCTGCGCCACCTTGAACCGGAGCAGACGGGGCCCTGGTTCATCGGCACGGATGGACACCCGAACCGTGGAGGAATCGGCGGGGATCACCGGAACATCCTGCGCCGAGAGAATCCTGCCCGAGTCCTCGACGGTGAGATGCAAGGGCCCGCGACCCGCGCCACGGGCCTTGAGCGCGATGCTCGCCACGACCGTGCTGCCCTGGAGCGCCGAAGGGGGAGCTTCGACCCGGATGATCTCAATGTCCTTGTCGAAACTCTCTTGTCCAAGTCCGACCGCAAACACCGGGAGTTGTCGGGTCCTCAGGTCGAGCAGCGTCTCGCTCAAGGGTCCCGCGACATTGTCCGCGCCATCGCTCACCAGGACGAGGCCCGACACCGGAACGTCCGCGAGTTCCTCCTTCGCGCGTCGCAGCGCCGTGGCCAGGTCTGTCCGCGTGCCGGCGAACTCGAGAGCCCCGGCCTGAACGCGCTCGGCCGAGTTCGAGAAACGGAAAAAGCGCAGCTTGAACCTCTCCTCAAGCGCCCGGCGGAGATCTCCCGATGGATCCATGAGCCGGTCTCGCACGAAGTCGCCCCTCGCGCGACCACTCTCATCTTTGATGGTCAGGCTCAAAGAGTCGTCGAGCAGCACGCCGACAAAACTCTGCAGCGGCGCCACGGTCAGGACCCGAAGCGTTGGTTCGAGAACAGACACGCCCAAAAGAAGGAAGGCCACAACTCGGAGTCCAGCCAACAGGATCAAGTCGACGCGCCTGACGTGTTTTCGTGCCGTGAGTCGCCCATAGCTCCATAAAGACAGGCCGAGTGCGGTGGCAAGGCCCGCCAGGACCAGGGGAGCAAACGCCCCCGCTCCCAGGGTGACGTCTCCAGCCTCGAAAACGGACCGCCGATACTTGAAGAGAAACTCGAAAACCGATTCAGGCGTAGGCATCGTGAATCCCTGGGATGGGCTAAGTGTCGAGGCTCAGAACAAGCAACGAGCCAAGGCCCACAAACACCAGGTTCGGCGCCCAGGCGGCGAGCATGGGTGGGAGGTATCCGTACCGGCCGAGGGCCTCGGAGAAGACAAAACCCACCTGATAGAGCGCGGCCAGGAACAGGGCGATACCCACGCCGAAAAGCGCCCCCCGCTTGCCCACGAACATGGAAAAGGGCAGGCCAACGAAGGCCATCACCAGACACATGGCCGGATACGAAATCTTGCGGTGCAGGCCTACCCGGAGAGGCGTTCCGTCTAGGCCCAGGCCTTCGATCGACTCGATGTGGGTTTCGAGGTCGGCGAATGACAGTTCTTCGGCGGTTCTCTCTTCTTTCCTGAAGTAAGTGGGGGGATCGATCTCGGCCGACCGTACCGTGTCGATCACGCGGTCAGCGGCGCTGCCGCCGGTGAACGTCCGCCTGAAACCCCGGGACAACTCGTAGAGCTTGCCGTCCCAGCGAACTTCGTCCGCCATCAGGTGCTCGCGAAGCGTCCAGGTCTTCGGATCGATATCAAGAACGGACAGGCCGCGGAAGATGACGCTTCCCGCATCGGTGGACGGTGCGATCTGGTTGTACGAATAGAAACGCCCGTCGGAGCCGAGCGCCATCCTGCGATCAAGAGCGGAGTTCGAGCGCGGAGGCCGTCCCTTGATCACGTCGTGTTCCCTCTGGGCCAGGCGCCGATAGGGCGGGACCATGGAGTCGTTCCCGGCGAACATCACGGCCGTGGCGATCGCGGCGATGACCAGGCCCGGCACCGCGGCGCGATAGATGCTGATTCCCGTCGCCTTGATGGCGGTGATTTCGTTCTGACGCGCCATGATGCCGTAGGTGGCGAGGGTCGCGATCAAAACGGCCATGGGCAGGATCTGGCTGAACAGGTAGAAGGGCATGTTGTAGACGAAGTAGCTCACCAGAGTGGCGCCCTTTACGTGATTCTGCTGAACGTCGTCGAGCAGATCCATGAACTCCAGCAGGATTGGGAGGATCAGCAACGCCACGGTTGCGAGCGCCAGCATCCTGACAAACTCACGCCCGATGTATCGGTCCAGAACTCCTACGAGATGTGCGCTAATCGACGACCGCTGTCTCGCGCCCGCTCTTCGCCTGGATGAAAACCGCCCGCTAATCCAGTGCGACGCTTCGCCAAAGCTGAATGGATCCACCGTCCCCTCGCGTCGAGCCCGGAAGAGAAGGAAAATGGCGAGCGCTCCGAGGATGATGTTGGCGCCCCAGACCGCGAGGCCCGGCGGCATCGCCCGGGTGTCGCCCGCCTGCTCGCCGAGGCGGGCCAGCACGTAGTAGGCAAAGATGACCGCGATGGCAAGGCCGAACGCCGACGATTTCGAATCGCGCCGACCGCCGAGCATCAGGGCCAGGCCCAGCACGGCGAACACCAGAGGCACCACAGAGAGCGCGTACTTCTTGTGGTATTCCACAGAGTAGCGGGCGGCTTCGGCCAGATTGCCCTCCCGTTCAAATCGCGCAATCTCCGTCCGGAGCATTTGGGGAGTCATCTCACGATCGCCGCGGGACAGAGGCAGGTCGGGGAAGATCTGCCCGAAGTCGATGGGGAACTTGCCCTTCGCGAACCGCTGAAAGTCGTAGGTCTTGCGCTCGACCAGATCGAAGGAATACGCGCTGCCTGATTCGAGTTCCAGCTCGACACGTTTTTCCTCGCGGTTGATCGACAATTCGCCGCGCCGGGCAAGCCACACTCGAGGACGACCCGGATCCTGCCGGTCGATGATGAGCGCATCCTTCCAGACGCCGGTTCCCGTCTCGACATCAGTAAGATAAAGCGACCGGTTGGGGAGCAGATCCTCGATGAAAACCCTCGGCTTCACCCCTTGGGCCCGCGAAATCGCGAGAGAGAAGGCGGTTTCGCGGTAGGCCTGATTGGCGTCGGGCACCCAGAAGGCGTGAACGTAGTAGGTAGCCCCGGTGGCCAAAAGTCCCAGAAGCAAAAGGGCCCTGAGAAGAAATAAGGGGGACACCCCCACAGCCTGCATCGCGATGAGTTCACTTTCGCTCGCGAGCCGTCCCAGCCCGAGGAGAACCGCGAGCAGGAACGCCATGGGGATGGTCAGGGCGAGAAAGCTCGGCAGAATGTTGAAAATCAGCTTCCCAATGACCGTCCAGGTCGCACTCTTGCCCACCAGCAGGTCCGAAATGTCCGCCAGATGGGGGATCAGGAGGACGAAAGTGAACAGGACCAGGCCGATCAGAAACGGGGAAGCGACCTCGCGGAGCAGGTAGCGATCGAGGATCGTCGGGCGCAACATCGGCTTGGGCTTCATCGAAGCCGAAATCGTAGCAGGCGACTCTCGCTCAGGCCCCCATTAGAATGACCCCCCGTGAGCCTCCAGGTTGTTCGCCGAGTTCATTTCAGCGCCGGACACCGCCTGGTCGGTCACGAGGGCTCCTGCGCCTATTTGCACGGTCATAACTACGTTGTCTTCATTCACGCTACCGGAGACCTGGACTCCGTCGGCCGCGTGATCGACTTCGCCCTGCTCAAGGTGCTGGTGGGAGGGTGGATCCTGGAGAATTGGGATCACGGCTTCATTGTCGCCGCCCACGACGAAGATGCTCGCCGGGCGATTGCCGCCTTTTCAAGCAACGGGTTGAAGCAGAAGACCTTCGTGCTCGATCGAAACCCGACCGCCGAGAACATGGCGCAGTACCTGGCCCTCACGGTGTCGCCCGGACTTTTGGCCGGCACCGGTGTGCGGGTCACGAAGGTCGTGGTTCAGGAGACCGAGAACTGCTTTGCGGAATGCGTCGTGGAGTGACGGCGGTCATGAAGGCCCGGACCACGAGGCGCTACACGGTCAATGAGATTTTCTTCTCTCTTCAAGGAGAGGGCGCACGAGCCGGTACGCCGAATGTTTTCGTGCGGTTTGCCGGCTGCAACATGCGTTGCGACGTGGAAGCGGGGGAAAAGTCGCCGGGAGGATTTGCCTGCGACACCGAGTTCGAATCAGGACATCCCATGACCGGCGCGCAGATCGTGGGAACGGCCTTGAAGCTTTCGCCTCAGGCGGGAGTCGGTGTGATCTTCACGGGGGGCGAGCCCGCGCTGCAACTCGACAAGGCGCTCGTCGATGCCCTCCGCAAGGCCCGATTCGGACCCCTGTGCATCGAGACCAACGGGACGATCGATGTCGTGGCGCTGGGTCTGGACTGGATTTCACTCAGTCCGAAAGTCGCCGAGCACGCGGTTCGCGTGAGGGACTGCTCGGAGGTCAGGTACGTCCGCGGCCACGGGCAGGGGATTCCAAAACCGAGTGCGCGGGCCCGTCATAAATTTATTTCACCCGCGTTCTCTGGTGACCTCCTCGACCCCTTGACCCTCCGCTGGTGCGTCGATCTGGTCAAGTCCAATCCCGACTGGGCCCTCTCGGTGCAACAGCACAAGAGGTGGGGGATCCGCTAGCCATGTCAGAGATTCACACATTCCTCAGGGAAACGCGGCTCTTTCCACCGCCTCCCGGCTTCTCGGATCAGGCGCACATCAAGAGCCTTGATGCGTACCGCGCTCTCTATTCGCGGAGCATCAACGACCCCGAAGGGTTCTGGGCCGAGCAGGCCGAATCCCTGACCTGGCAGGAGAAGTGGCACACCGTCCTCGATTGGAAGTCGCCCTTTGCCGAGTGGTTCGTCGGCGGCAAGATCAATCTCTCCGAAAACTGTCTCGATCGGCACGCCACGGGCTGGCGGAGGAACAAGGCAGCCATTATCTGGGAGGGTGAGCCCGGGGAAATACGCGTGCTGACGTACGGGCAGCTCCTCCGCGAGGTCTGCAAATTCTCGAACGTCCTGAGGTCGCTGGGCGTCAACCAGGGCGACCGGGTCGGCATCTACCTTCCCATGATTCCGGAGGCCGCCGTCGCCATGCTGGCTTGCGCCCGAATTGGCGCAGTCCACAGCGTCGTTTTCGGAGGTTTCTCGGCCGAGGCGGTGAGCGACCGCATGAACGATGCCGAGGCCAAGGTCATCGTCACGGCCGACGGAGCCTGCCGGCGGGGAAGTATCGTCCATCTGAAACAGAACGTCGACGCCGCCTGCGGCTCTATCCCAAGCGTCACCAAGGTGGTGGTGGTCCGTCGCACCGGCGAGACCATCGAGATGAAAGCGGCTCGCGATGTCTGGTACCACGAGGCCATGGCCGGCGCATCGGCGACTTGCCCGCCCCAGCCGCTGGATTCGGAACACCCTCTCTTCATCCTCTATACGTCCGGCACGACGGGAAAACCGAAGGGCGTCCAGCATTCAACCGCGGGTTACCTGCTCCAGGCGAGCCTGACCATGAAGTACGTGTTCGACCTGAAGGAAGAGGACACGTACTTCTGCACGGCCGACATCGGCTGGGTCACCGGCCACAGCTATGTGGTCTACGGACCGCTCGCCAACGGCGCGACGTCCTTGATGTATGAAGGGGCGCCGAACTTTCCCAAGCCGGATCGGCTCTGGGACATTATTGAGCGGCATCGCGTGAGCGTGTTCTACACGGCGCCGACCGCCATTCGGTCCTTCGTGCGCCAGGGCGACGACTGGCCGAAGGCGCACGATCTGAGTTCCCTTCGGCTGCTGGGCACGGTGGGCGAACCCATCAATCCCGAAGCCTGGATGTGGTACCACAAAGTGATTGGCGGCGAACGCTGTCCGATCGTCGACACCTGGTGGCAGACCGAGACGGGCGCCATCATGATCACGCCTTTGCCGGGCGCCACGCCGACCAAGCCGGGTTCCGGGACGCTGCCGTTTTTCGGCATCGTCCCGGAGGTCGTCGACAAGGACGGACACAAGGTACCGGCGGGTGAAGGCGGCTTCTTGGTCATCAGAAAACCCTGGCCCTCGATGCTGCGGACGGTCTTCCGGGACCCGGATCGCTACGTCGAACAGTACTGGAAGCGGTTTCCGGGGTCCTATTTCACCGGCGACGGCGCCCGCGAGGACAAAGACGGCTACTTCTGGATCATGGGCCGGGTCGACGATGTCGTGAACGTCGCCGGACATCGCCTCGGCACCATGGAGGTTGAAAGCGCTCTGGTGTCGCATCACAAGGTCGCGGAAGCCGCGGTGGTGGCTCGGCCCGATGAGCTCAAGGGCCAGGCTCTT
>JANLWV010000425.1:0-1717 GCA_031364765.1 Vicinamibacteria bacterium | reverse complement strand
GCCGAGCGACCGTCCGTTGGCGCGCGGGAACAGCAGATTCAGATAAGCCGGGATTGCCGGGTGCAGGGTGATGGCGCGCCCGCCCGGCAGCAGGCCGCGGCGCGCGTCGTCGTCGGGGACGGCGGTCACGCCGGTCACGCCGAGGCGCTCGATCAAGCCCTCGTAAGCCGCAAAGAAAAACGTGCGATCCTTTACGAGAGGCCCACCCAGTACCGCGCCGAACTGGTGTCGCTTGAAGTCGGGCTTGGGCTGGCTCGGAGGGTCGAAGAAGTTTCGCGCATCGAGGGCGGAGTTGCGGTGGAACTCGAAGACGGAGCCATGGAAGTCGTTCCCGCCCGAGCGCGTCACCGCGTTGATCACACCACCGGCGGAGCGCCCGAACTCGGCCGAGTACGCGTTGGTCAAGATCTGGAACTCAAGCACGGCCTCCACACCGAGCAGCACGCCGGCCGACGAGCCCGGCGTCTTGTTGTAGACATTGTTGATGTCGGTGCCGTCGAGCAGGAAGTTGTTGTGCTCCGGTCGCGCCCCGTTGATCGAGATCTTGGGCGTGCGGCCGCCCACCACGTCGTTGCCGGCGGAAAGCGCCGCTTGGACCCCGGGCTGCAGGAGTGCCAGCTGCTGGAACGAGCGGCCATTCAACGGCAAGTCGCGGATCGCCTGCTCGCTGACGAGCCCGCTGACTGCGCCCGAGGTCAGGTTGACGCGCGAGGCGTCCGCTTCCACGACGACCTCTTCGCTCCGCTGCCCCAGCTCGAGGCCGGCGTCCACCACGGCGTCCTGGCCGACGGTGACACGGATGCCGCGGCGCGTCACCGATCTGAACCCGCCAAGCGAGAAGTGGACCTCGTATTCGCCCGGGGGGAGCAGCGGAGCCTGGTAATGCCCGGCGGCATCCGCCGTTCGCTCCCAGGTGGCCCTCGTGGCCACGTTCTTCATCACGACCTGGGAGCCTGCGAGGACGGCGCCAAAGGCATCCTTCACCGTCCCTTGGATGCTCCCCGAAGCGCTCTGGGCGCCGGCCGGCGCGGAAGCACCGATAAGGCTTGCGAGGATCAACGACAACTTCGCTCTGCTCATACGGCCTCCTCTTTCATGCTTGCCCGGGACTATAGGAGTGATCGGGGCAATTGTCAGGCCGCTTTCGTCTCTGCCCGGACTCTCGGGGGATAATCGCCCAGAGTGTCCAAGCAACGCATTGACGAGGTGGTCGCGGAGAGCCTCGAAGTCAAGAAACGGTTCTTTGTGGCCCACGCCGGAAGCCTCGTGACCCTGGCCGACCTGATCGCCGATCGAGTTCGAAAAGGCGGGAAAGTGCTGACCTTCGGCAACGGCGGTTCGGCCGCCGATGCCCAGCACTTCGCGGGGGAACTGGTCGGGCGATTCACCAAGGAGGGTCCGCCGATTCCGGCGCTGGCCCTCACCACGGATTCCTCGATCATGACCGCGGTGGGCAACGACTACGGCTACGAGCACATCTTCAAGCGTCAGGTGGAGGCTCACGCCCGGCCCTTCGATGTCGCGATCGGTTTCAGCACGTCGGGCAATTCGAAGAACGTGCTCGAAGCGATGCAGCTCGCGAAGTCGCGCGGCCTCCTCACCGTGGGCCTGACCGGAGAAGGCGGCGGCAAACTCGCCGCCCTGGTCGACCACCTCTTCGCCGCTCCCTCAAGGAATACGCCGAGGATTCAGGAGGTCCACCACCTCATGAATCACA
>JANLWV010000421.1:0-2463 GCA_031364765.1 Vicinamibacteria bacterium | reverse complement strand
CCATTCGCGCCGGCCGCGTTTTGATCGGCGAAATCCGGACCGCGCTCAAGTCGCGTGATTCGTTCGGATGGGAGTCGACCCTCGCAGGCCGCAGCCATGCCCCGATCCTGAAGAAGGCCAGGCAGGACGGCTACGAGATCGAACTCCATTATCTCAGCGTCCCCTCGCCACTCGTCTGCATCGACCGAGTTGCCCAACGTGTGCGGGAGGGTGGGCACAACGTGCCGGCGGCAGACATCAAACGGCGCTTCTACCGCAGCCTCGAGAATCTGGTGGAGTTCTATCTTCCCCTTGCCGATCGCTGGACCCTCTGGGATGCGACCGGAACCCGGCCGATGCCCCTGAAGGACTCGTCCAGCGCGTCCGTTGCCGACGCGCGATCTATACTCCTGGCCTGATGCGAACCCTCGTATTCCCGCCACCCATGCGAACGAAGGACCTGCCCCCGCATGTCCGTCGGGCCATGCGCGCCTTCGAGCGCGTGCACAAGCTGCTGGAAGCGAAAGCGGCGGCCGAGCGCGCGAAGCCCAAGCGGCCACGAGGTTAGGACGACACCCAGGCGCGGCCGGAGACACCGCCGCGTGCCCGGCATGAAGAAAGCCAAAACTGACACGCTGAGGCCGTCGTACCGCTTGGCTGTGTCCAGGGTGAGCTGCCCGTGCCGCGGGTCGCTCGACGAAGAGGGCCTCTGGCGCCGGCATCATGGTTGTGGCCCGCGGCTCCAGGGGGCGAGTCCGCGGCGGGAGGCGACCGTTCACCGCACGCGCGCCGAAAAGGGTTCGGTTCGGGGTCAGGCCCCAAGGCCCTCGCGCCGCGGGGGAGAGCGCGGTTTCGCAATCGTCGCTCCTAAATCGTCGCCAACCTCTCGACCGTGTCGGGGTACCGCCTCACAAGATTGATGAGCAGCGCGGCCTGTGCATTCGGCTTCGCTCGACCCTGCTCCCAATTCTCAAGCGTCCGAGGGTTGGTTCGGAGGTACCGGGCGAGGAGCCCGCGCGAAATGTTCCGCTCTTCGCGGAGCTGAATCAGCTCTCTGGGAGAGACGTCGAGAACCGGCCTCAGTTCCACGGTATGCGTTCGGAGCGTTCGCTTGCCCTGACGCGCGTCGGCGAGTGCCGCGAAACCTTCCTGCGCCTCACCGAACAGGTCGCGCTCTAGCCCTCGCCTGGATGCCTTCTTCGTTGACTTCTTCATGCCATCCTCTTCGCTTCAAGTTCCGCCTTGACCATTGCTTTCAGCGCCCTGCGATTCTGCGGGCTAAGGTCCGCCATTTCATCTTTGTCGAACAACGTGAAGAGCCAGAACTCGGGTCCCGGCTCCCACCAGTAGTAGACGACGCGAAGGCCGCTCCGTTTCCCCTTGCCTCGCCGTGCGTCGACGAAGCGAAGTTTCCGCAGCCCACCGGTCTCCGGGATAGGAGGGCCAGCAGTCGGATTCCTCATCAGCAAGTCCTGAAGGGCCCGAAGGTCGTCATCGTCGAGGTACTTGGCCCGGTGACGGTCGAACGCCGGTAGCTCCACGAAAACGGCCCTCGAAAAGTGAGTATACGCATAGTGCGTATATATAGAAAGCCTCATCCTGTCGCACCTCGAGTGTGGCGGGAGAGGGAGAGATGATCGCTGGGAAGCGTGCCGATTGGGGTCCGTCTCGCGCCCCGCCGTCGTCGCGAAGGCCCACTCCGTCTGAGCCCGGCCTGGAGCAATCTCGAGGGGACGTTGTTCGGTCCGTTCGCAATCGTCTGCTCCTTGTGAGCTTCACCGAGGGAGGGATACGATCAGAACACGCCCGCCATGAAGAAAACCAAAACTGACACGCTGAGGCCGTCGTACCGCTTGGACTATTCGAAGGCCCGGCCCAACCGATTCGCCAAGGGGCTGTCGCTTGGCATGGTGACAGTGGTCCTCGACTCCGATGTCGCGGCCCGCTTCAAGGACTCGCGGTCCGTCAATCGAGCCCTGCGAGCCCTGCGCGCCCTGCTCCGGGCTGAGGCAAGCGCGCGCGCAACCACGTCCGCGCCATAGCTGCCAGGCGTCATTGCGAAAGCCCATTCGTTCCTGAACCTGGCCTGAAGGAGTTTCGCGGCGAAGTGTTCGGCTGCCCCGGACCGCGAGGGCAAATTGTGCCGCAGACTGCTGCACAACTCGCCTGCCCGCGTGCTCAGGCTTGAACGCGTGGGCCTTCAATTCCACCACGACGTAGCACTTCAAACGCGTGTGGTAGAAAAGCAGGTCGATGAAGAACTCATCGCCCGCCACCTCGAGTCGAAACTGACGCCCGACGAAGGCGAATCCCGCCCCGAGTTCCATCAGGAATCGAGTGATGTGGCGGATGAGGGCGTTCTCGATGTCCCTCTCGTGAGCCTCGTCGCCGAGGCCGAGGAAATCGAAATGGTGGGGATCCTTGAGAATCTGGTTCGCGAGTCCGGCTTCGGGTGGGGCCAGGCGCTCGTCGAAGTTGGTAACC
>JANLWV010000414.1:0-3769 GCA_031364765.1 Vicinamibacteria bacterium | reverse complement strand
ACCCCAAGCGACAAGGCGTGAGCGAAGGCCGCGAGTGTGTTCTCGGGCCGCAGACCGCGCGCGCCCCGATGCCCCTGCAGGTCGAATGCGCTTTCCGCCGCCAAAGTGACCTCCACGGCGTCGGAGCGTAGCGCAACAATGACGGCGGCCGAGGCGAGAGCCCCGACAAGAAAAGAAAGTCTGGAGTTCATATGTGAGACTTTACGAAAAATCCCGGGCCAGGCGGTTTGAGGGTGCACGGGTTAGCCTTGACCCTTCGATGACCACCACCCACAAGATCGTCTGCCCCCACGACTGTCCGGATACGTGTGTGGCCACGGTGGAGGTTGAGAATGGACGGGCGATCAGGATCGGCGGCGATCACGACCATGCCTTCACCCAAGGGTTCCTGTGCGCCAAGGTGAACCAGTATCTCGATCGCGTCTACTCGCCGGATCGGATCCTTCACCCCCTGAAGCGCATCGGAAAGAAGGGTGAGGGGAAGTTCGAACAGATCCCGTGGGACGAGGCGCTCGACACCATTGCCAGCAACTTCCAGCGCGTCAGCCAAGCTCACGGTCCCCAGTCGATCCTTCCCTATTCCTATGCGGGTAACTCTGGACTTATCCACTACGGCAGCCTCGACCGGCGCTTCTTTGGCGCGCTGGGCGCCTCGCAACTCGATCGCACCATCTGCGCTTCCGCCGGGGCCGAGGGCTACAAGGCGGTCGTGGGAGCGTCCATCGGCTTCGATCCGGAGAAGGTCGAAAACGCGAAGCTGATCGTCGCCTGGGGCGCCAACATCATCTCGTCAAACGTCCACTTCTGGCCTTTCGTGGAGAAGGCTCGGAAGAAGGGGGCGCGGCTCGTCGTCTTCGACTCCTATCGTTCGCGAACCGCCGAAAAGGCGGACTGGCACATCGCCCCGTTGCCCGGGACCGACGGCGCCCTCGCCTTCGCGGTCATGTTTGTGCTTTTCCGCGATGGTCTGACCGACGACGACTACATAACGAACTTCACCGTGGGCATGGAGGGCCTGAAGGCGCGCGCCCAGGAATGGAGCCCCGAAAGGGCCGCGGTGGAAACCGGCCTCACCGCAGAGACAATCGAGAAGCTGGCGCATGAATACGGGACCACGCGGCCTTGCGCCATCCGGATCAACTACGGCCTGAACCGCTCGGCGGGCGGCGCCAACACCGTGCGGATCATTACGTGCCTGCCGGCACTGGTGGGCGACTGGCGCCACGTGGGCGGAGGCATCCAGCTTTCATCCTCAGGGACGTATCCGACCAACAGCGCGGCCTTGACCCGGCCCGACATGACGCCCGCAGGGACGCGGACGATCAACATGTCGTTGCTTGGTGAAGCGCTGGACCCATCCTTCGACCCGCCCGTAAAGGCGCTTTACGTTTACAACTCGAACCCTGCCGCGGTGGCTCCCGATCAGAACGGCGTCCATCGCGGCCTGGCCCGGGAGGATCTCTTTGTCGCGGTGCACGAACTGTTCCGGACCGACACCGTGGACTTTGCCGACATCGTTCTCCCCGCGACCACCGTTTTGGAGCACACCGACATACTGAAGTCGTACGGGCATCTCCATCTCGCCATCAACCGCCCGGCTATCGAGCCCCTGGGCGAGTGCCGGTCCAACACCCAGGTCTTCCGGCAGCTGGCCGAACGGATGGGTCTTTCGGACTCTCGGCTGTTCGAGAGCGATGAGGCGCTGATGAAGCAGGCCTTCAATTGGTCGCATCCACGGCTTCAGGGCATCACGATCGAGCGCTTGAATCGCGAAACGTCGGTGCGTCTCAACGTGCCGGCCGACTGGGCGCCTTTTGCCGAGGGCAACTTCCCCACTCCTTCAGGAAAATGCGAGTTCCACTCGGAAACGCAGGAGAGTCTGGGGTTCGATCCCCTGCCGCATTATGTGCCGCCCCGCGAGGGCCCGATCAGCAATCCAAAGCTCGCAAAGACGTACCCGCTCGCCTTCATCTCCCCGCCCGCGCATCATTATCTGAACTCGACTTTTTCCGCCCAGCCCATCTTTGTGCGCCGCGAGGGTGGCGAACCGGCGCTGACCATCCACCCCGACGACGCCCGCGCCCGCGGCATCATGGACGGTCAGATGGTCATGACGTTCAACCATCGTGGCTCCTTCCTGGCCAAGGCCCATGTTTGGGACGGAGCACGGCCCGGGGTGGTGGTCGGCCTCTCGATCTGGTGGGCGAAGCTCTGCCCCGGCGGGCGCAACGCCAACGCGGTCACTTCTCAGGCGCTGACCGACCTGGGCGGCGGGGCGACCTTTTACGACGTGCTCGTGGACGTGGTGCGGTACACGGGGTCGGCTTCTGCCTGATGAAGGTCCGTCTTATGTACGCGGCGTCCGAACACGACGCCGACATCCTTTATCGCACTGGTTTCTTCGCCCCCGATCCGTTTCTCTGTCTCGTCGCGGGATCGCGCACGATCCTGGTGATGAGCGATCTCGAAATAGATCGCGCCAAGCGCGAATCGAGGGCGACTCGCGTCTGGTCGTGGACCCAGATGGCGAAACGAACGGGTGTCGGAGCTCCTCCGCCACGCGTGGAGCACGTCATCGCCGCCTGTCTGAAGCGGCTCGGGGCGAAAAACGCCGAGGTTCCAGGCTCGTTCCCGCTCGGCCTCGCCAGAAGGCTCGAGGCGCTCAACCTCCGGGTACGGGTGGCCCGGGAGCCGTTCTGGCCGGAACGAGAAATCAAAACGCGCCCCGAGGTAAAGAAGATCGAGGCTTCCCTTCGAGCGGCGGAAGCCGGTCTCCTCGCTGGAATCGAAGCGCTCAAAGCCACGCGGATCGGGCGCGACGGTTGGTTGAGGTCAGGCGGCGCGAAATTCACATCCGAGGATCTGCGCGGAGTCGTCGACACGACGATCCTCAAACTCGGCGGGATTCCCGTGCGGACCATCTGCGCGGGCGGAGACCAGGCGGTGGACCCTCATGAAGTCGGCCATGGCCCACTGCGCGCGCACTCGCCCATCGTGATGGACATCTTCCCCCGCTCACAGTCGACCGGCTATTTCGGCGACCTCACCCGAACCGTGGTTCGCGGACGGGCCAGCGAGAAACTGAAAGAGGTCTACGCGCTGGTGGAGGAAGGGACGCGGCTGGGGCACCGCTCCATCCGCGAAGGCGCCGATGGACGCAGGATCCACGAAGACATTCTGGCCCTCTTCGATTCGCGCGGTTTCAAGACGGGCATGAAGAACGGCCGGATGCAGGGTTTCTTCCACGGCACCGGGCACGGTCTCGGTCTCGAAATCCACGAGGCGCCTTCGATCTCGCGCCGGGGCGCCCTCCTGCGCGCGGGCCACGTGGTCACCGTCGAACCCGGCCTCTACTACCTCGGCATCGGCGGCGTCCGTATCGAGGACGTGGCCCTGGTGACGAAGACCGGTTCGAGAAATCTCACCCGCGTCCCCAAGGTTCTCGAAGTCTGAGCGGCGACATCACGGTTACGAGTGAGGAAGGCAAAGGGACGGTCGACCGAAAACGAAGACCTCCGGGGCGGACTATTCCTCCGCCTCGTAGCAGGCGCGGTTCGGCTGGCACAACTCGGGCGAACAACAGACATCGTCAGGGCCGATGACCGTGGCGGTGAGGGAACACCAGTACTGGGACGTGGGAGAGGACTTGCGCAGATCCACCGCGGATCGCCCGCGCACGTAGTACATCTTCGTGCGGATCCGCTTGCAGGGAATGATTTCCGGCTCGACTTCGACCGAAGCCGGGGCGGTTGTCGCGGGGGTCTCGTTC
>JANLWV010000402.1:0-4287 GCA_031364765.1 Vicinamibacteria bacterium | reverse complement strand
TCGGCGAGCCGCACCTCGAACGACAACACCAAGCTCCAGTACAACGCGCGCCTGAGCGTCGAGCCCTTCGGCAAGGTCTCGTACTCGGAGAGCGCTTTCGAGGGCTGGGACAAGCCGCTGCTCGCGATCGCCGGACAGTTCGAGAGCAACGACCTTTCGGGCGCTACGAACCTGACCGACCTCAACACCACCGTGCTCGGCGCTGATCTGGTCTACAAGTACAAGGGATTCTCGGTCTTCGCGGAGTATTTCCACCGCAAGCGGAAGCCCGAGTCGGTGAGCGGCACGTCGTCCGCCAATTCGGGTAACGCCACCCAGTCGTCGGGTTCGTTCAACTCGAACGGCTACAACGTCCAGGCCGGCTACTTCCTCAAGAAAGACAAGGTAGAGGTTGCCGTGCGCTTCGCCGGCTACGACCCCTCCGACCAGACGCCGTCGAACAATCACCGCGAGACCGGCGGTGTTTTCAACTACTTCATCCTGAAGCACACCCTCAAAGTTGTGGCCGATTTCCGCGCGCTGCGCGACGATCTGGTCAAACAGACGACCAAAGAACTCCGGGTTCAGACCCAGTTCATCTTTTAGCCTGGAGCGAAGCCACCATGAAACGCCTGCTGCTTGTTCTGGTTGTTGTTTTTGCGCTGCTGGTCCCGAACGCGGGTGACGCCACCCTCGCCGCTGCCGGTGTCGTGGGTGCGGGAGTTTTTTCCTCGATGGCCGAGTCCCCGAGTGTTCGCGTCGTGGTTCTTTTCGACAGCGACGATCTTTCCCTCACCGATCTTGGGGCCCGATCCGAGGCGATCGCCCTTCGGCGGGACGCCGTGCTCGATCAGATCGATCCGCGTGAATTTCGGGTCACCGATACCTTCGACAACATTTCGGCGGTGGGTGGGTTCGTCACCTACGAGGGCCTCAAGAAGCTCATCCGCGACTACCGCGTTCAGCGGATAGACCTCGACGTGCCCGGCCACATGGCTCTTTCCGAAAGCACCGAACTCGTCCACGCACGCGATGTTCATTCTTCCGGGATCACCGGCAGCGGCGTGGTGGTCGCCGTCCTCGACACCGGAATTGACAGCGACCACCCAGACCTCCAGGACGACATCGTGGGCCAGCAGTGTTTCTGCACCAACGCGGATGGGGTCACGGGCTGCTGCCCGGGCGGACGAACCGAGGCGTCGGGTCCGGGCGGGGCCGAGGATGAGCAAGGGCACGGAACTCACGTGGCCGGGATCATCACCTCGGGCGGCCGGGTCGCTCCTCGCGGAATGGCCCCCGACGCGGACATCGTCGCGATTCGCGTTCTTGACCGGACCGGAGCGGCCGCTTCTTCGACCCAGTTGATGAAGGCGTTCGACTGGATCCTCAACACTCAGCCGGCGGTGAAGATTGTGAACACCTCGCTGGTCTTTGGCAGCTTCCCGGGGCAGTGCGACCAGGCGAGCGCTTTTACGGCAGCACTCGCCCAGGCCGTGAACGCGCTGCGGTCGCGTGGAACACTGACCGTCTCCTCCACCGGCAATGCCGCCAACAAGGCGGAGACCGGAGCCCCCGCCTGTCTATCCCAGGCGATCGCGGTGGGCGCCGTCTATGACGGCAACGTTGGCACCATCAGCTTCGGCTGCACGGACGGTTCGACGGCGGCGGACAAGATCACCTGTTTTTCCAACAGCAGCAGCGCGCTGGATCTTTTGGCCCCGGGCGCCGCCATCAGCTCATCGGGTCTGGGCGGCGGGGTCGCGGGCTTCGCCGGAACCTCTCAGGCCGCTCCGCATGTGGCGGGTGCTTTGGCCCTCCTCCTTCAGGTCAAACCCTCGGCCACGGCAGACGAGTTGGAAGCGGCGCTCAAGGCGTCGGGCCGGCCGATCACCGACTCCAACGGCATCTCCGCTCCGCGCATCGACGTTAAGACCGCGGTCGAGGCGATTAAGCGCTAGGAGCCCGTGGTGAAACCCTGCCTGCATTCGGCGAACGCTGCATCCCGGCTGGCCGCGTTGCTCGTCGCCCGAATATTCCCGATATTCAGGCTCCTCTCGCCTTGCCATCCAGGCGCATCGTTCGCCTCGGTGCGACGGCAGCGTTTCACCACGGACTCCTAGGCGACGATTACCGGGTCAACTTCCGGTACTTGATACGGTGCGGCTGGTCCGCGTCGGCTCCGATGCGGCGCTTACGGTCGGCCTCGTAGTCCTGATAGTTCCCCTCGAACCACACCACCTGGCTCTCGCTCTCGAATGCCATGATGTGGGTGGCGATTCGGTCGAGGAACCAGCGATCGTGGGAGACCACCACCGCGCAGCCCGCGAAGTTCACCAGCGCTTCCTCCAACGCCCGCAGGGTGTCGACATCGAGGTCGTTGGTCGGCTCGTCGAAGAGAAGCACGTTGCCGCCACTCTTCAGGAGCTTCGCGAGTTGCAGCCGGTTACGCTCCCCGCCGGAGAGGTCCTTCACCTTCTTTTGCTGGTCCGGGCCGCGAAAGCCGAACGATGCACAGTAGGCACGTGAATTCATCTCACGCTTGCCCACGAAGACAAGATCCTTGCCGCCGTCGGAGATTTCCTCCCACACATTGAACTCGCCGTTCAGGGCCTCGCGCGACTGGTCGACATAGGAAAGCGCCACACTCTCTCCGATACGCAGCGCTCCGGCGTCGGGCTTTTCCTGACCCAGGATCATCCGGAAGAGCGTCGTTTTTCCAGCACCGTTGGGGCCGATGATGCCGACGATGCCGCCGCGAGGGAGATTGAAATTGAGGTCGTCCATCAACAGGTTGTCGCCGTAGGCCTTCCTAAGGCCCTTCGCTTCAATCACGAGATCGCCGAGCCTCGGGCCCGGTGGAATGGTGATTTCGCGGCGGTTGTCCTGCTTCTCGCCGGCTTGCTCCTCGGCCAGCAGCTCGTCGTAGTGAGCCAGACGCGCCTTGCCCTTGGCCTGACGGGCGCGGGGCGCCATGCGTATCCACTCAAGTTCGCGGTCGAGGGTCTTCTGCCGGTTGCTGGTCTCCTTCTCCTCGAGAGCCAAACGGTTCTTTTTCTGCTCGAGCCAGCTTGAGTAATTGCCTTCCCACGGAATGCCCTGACCGCGATCGAGCTCGAGGATCCAGCCCGCGACGTTGTCCAGGAAGTAGCGATCGTGGGTGATGGCGACGACCGTGCCCTGGTACTCCTTTAGATGACGCTCGAGCCACGCGACGGACTCGGCGTCGAGATGGTTCGTGGGTTCGTCAAGGAGGAGAAGGTCCGGCGCGTCGAGGAGAAGCCGGCACAGCGCGACCCGGCGTTTCTCTCCACCCGAGAGCCTGGCGACTTCTGAATCCGCAGGAGGCAGCCGAAGCGCGTCCATGGCCATGTCCAGATGGGTGTCCAGATTCCACAGATCCTGCGAGTCGATCAGGTCCTGGAGTCTCGAGAACTCATCCGCGGTTTCGTCCGCGTAGTTCGCCGCGAGTTCGTCGTAGCGGGTCAGGATCTTCCGTTTGGCCGCGACCGCGACTTCTACGTTCTCCCGCACGTTCTTCTTCTCGTCCAGCACGGGCTCTTGGGGAAGGAAGCCGATCCTCACTCCTTGGGCGGCAAACGCCTCGCCCCCGAAGTTCTTGTCTTCCCCCGCCATGATGCGGAGCAGCGTGCTCTTTCCGGCCCCGTTGGCCCCGAGGACGCCGATCTTGGCGCCGGGATAGAACGACAACCAGATCCCCTTGAGAAGTTCCTTGCCCGCGGGCGTCACTTTTCGCAGGTCCTTCATTGTGAACATGTACTGGGCGGCCACGAGTTTCAAGTCTCCTCAAATAGATGAAGCAGCGATCTCCACGATCGGGCAGCCCGCGATACTCTCACATCCACCGCGACGCCCCTTCATTCCCAAACTCGACACCAAACCAGACAACCTCGGAGTCCGCACCGCTTTGACCACCCACGAGTTTCTTCTTCGGTCGAAGGTCCCGATCAGCGCATCGGAGCTCTTCGACTGGCACATGCGGCGAGGCGCCATCGAGCGACTGGCGCCCCCTTGGGAAGAACTGCTGGTGGTCTCCCCCTTCTCGCCGCCTTTGGTCGGGGGAAGAGTGGAGCTCACGGTGCCGGTTCTCTTCGGCTTGCGGACGACCTGGATTTCTGAGTTTGCCGAGGTCCGGAAGGGAGAGCTTTTTCGCGATGTGCAGCAGACCGGGCCCTTTGCCTCCTTCGACCACACCCACAGATTCGACCCGGCCGGCGAGCGCGAGAGCGTGATGGAGGACCGAATCCGGTATGCCCTGCCCGCGGGCCTTCCGGGCGACCTGCTTGCGTC
>JANLWV010000373.1:0-3544 GCA_031364765.1 Vicinamibacteria bacterium | reverse complement strand
GCTACGTCATTGCCATGCTCCTGTTCGCCGCGGCCACCATTAACTGCATAGACCGACAGCGCCTCTCGATCGCCGAACGGGAACTGAAACGCGGGCTCATTACCTCGGCGCGGTCAGTCGAGCGGTGCGCGAAATCGACTGAGGCCTATGTCTCGGTCCAGTGCCGCATGTACCGCTCCACAATCTCGGACTCGGACGCGCGAATCGCACGCGCATACTCGATAAGAAATCCGCGGGCGAAGACGCGACCCGGCAGCACGTGGTGCCGATCCTCCTCCAAGGCCTTGAGGAACCGGCTCCCGATTTTGCTCAGCGCCGCGATCTGATCGATCGAAAGATGCCGGCGTTCGCGCAGCGCCTTCAGCGTCGCGCCCTTCAGTATCTCGGGAACCTCGATCGGATCCACCGTTCTCTCTGGCGCGGGCATCGCGGGCCCGGGGACTTGTCGGGTCGAAGGCCGCCCTTCCGGCGACTCAGGTGCGGGTTGGGCCGGTTCGGCTGGGGGCAAGGCTCCCCTGCGCTCCCGCAAACGGACATCGTAGTCACGGCGGACGTTGGGGTTTGAGAGCGCCGCGTAGGCTTCCTCAACGAGCGTCAGCATCTGGGTCCGCTCCTCCGAGTCCAGCAACCCGTAGGTCGGCGTGGCCTCGCCGGCGTAGAGGCTGCGGGCAAAGCGGTAGGCGGCCTGGATCTGCCCCGACCCCACATGGGGCGCCACGCCCAGGATTTCATAGTAGCTCTTGTTTCTCACGACCGTGTTCATCCCCGGGCGCCAGTGACCCGTATTTAAAACTCGTTGCCTCTGCCTGATTGACGATACCGAATACTAGAACACCGGAGACAAGTCGGCGCGCCGAAGCAGATTCCGGGTCAGGCGCCGGACATCCTCGGCCGCACGCGAGCGGCTGCCGTCGACCATGAACATTCTCCCACGCCTCAAGGTTCGCCACACCGCATCGTCATAGTGAACAAGGCCGGCATACGACACGGGCAGACCGTAATGTCGCCGAATCACCGCAACCGCCTGGGCTCCGAAATCGCGATCAGCATCGTCGCGCACCTGATTGGTGACCAGGGCGAGCGCCATCTCCTCAACCAGCGCGCGGGCGGCTCCGAGAAGCGATGGATCCACCGCCTCGATTTCTCGAAACACGTCGGCCACCACTTTCACCCGGGACTCAGACTGACCGGACTGCAGGGCGAGAAGACGGTGTCTCGCCTTGTTCGACGGGAGGCGCTGGACGAGACGCTGAAGGCAAAGGCTCCGCAGCAGGCTGGCGATATTCTCGATGGAACTCGGTTCCGGAACCGCGACCAGCACCTTGAGATCCGCCAGGTTCATGGCCTCTATGGTTTCGCTCGCGGCGCCCGCCCCGAGATCGAGGAGCGCCAGGTCGACGGGAAAGGCGCGGAGCGCCGTCAACAAACGCGGCGCCCACCCTGCCGGCAGATTCCCCGGTCCCTCGTCCACACGGCCGCCGATGAGCCTGAGGTTGGGGTAGGGTGTGGCCACCGCATACTCATCCGCGACGCTGCCGCCGTTGCGCAGGAAATCCAGAAGGGAACGGGAAACCGGCGCGACGCCAAGGCAGGTGTGGAGATTCGCGCCGCCGAAATCCGCGTCGACCAGGACCACACGCTTCCCGAGGCGCGACAGGTGAAATCCGACCGAGGCCGCGAGCGCGCTCTTGCCCGTGCCGCCTTTTCCGCCCCCGAAAGCCCAGACTTCAAACTTCTGAGGGGACTCAGGCGGCTGATCCGTTTCATTCATCGGGAAGGTCTCTTCCGTACCGAAGAGTCTGGCTCATGCTCGATGGTGTCTTGTTATCATGCCCGAATGCGTTCCCTGATTATCGCCGGTATCTCGTTGACCGCAACGGCCTGCGGAATCGGTTCAACGCCACCGGCGCCGGACATGCCTCCCTGGAAGCTGACCAGGGACGCCAGCGGCGTTGAGGTGAGGCTGCTGGAAAAGGGACCCTATACGTACCTCTACGCGCTCGACGGAACATTGCGGCAGATCAAGTTTGACGGCAACGGGGACCACAAACCGGACGTCTTCGCCTATTTCTCGGGCCGAAACACCCCGGATCGCCTCGAAATAGACGAGAACCACGATGGAAAGCTCGACCGCTGGGAAGAGTACACCGCCGCGGGGGTCATGGTGCGTTTCGCGACCTCGGCCAAGGGCGGATCTCCAGAGCGCTTTGTCGAGATCGACCCCGTGACCAAGGCCACACTGCGGGTGGAGACCGATGCCGATCACGACGGCCGGCGGGAGCGCCTCGAAATCTTCGTGGACGGGCGCTTGAGCCGCGCTGAGATCGACACGAACGGCGACGGGAAGCGCGACCGATTTCAGGACTGGCGCGACGGCCATCTCACCAGCGAGGAGATTGACCGGGACGGCGACGGGCGCACCGATATTCGAATTCTTCGCACCAAAGCCGGAGCCATTTCAAAGGTCGAGCGTCTGGTCAGGTAGAACGGAGAAGGAAGCCGTGCGCCCCGATGGACTTCCCCAGGCCATGGCCTGGGGCGCTTTTGCGACGGTCTGCCTGGCGCCCTTTGTCTTCGGGGCGGTCGAGCGATCGGTCTGGATTCCCCTGTGTCAGCTCTGGCTGGGCCTCGGTCTGGCCTCGTCTTTCGCGCGTAGCCGCCGATCGTCGGAGGATCCACAATCCCCGGGATCGGCGGTTTCAAGAGCGTTGTTACCCGTTCATTTTCTCTTCGCGCTGCAACTGGTTCCGCTGCCGGCCGCCGTCCTCGGGGCGCTCTCCCCGGGCTCCTTCGCCGCTCACTTTCTTCCTGATCCCGGCGATGGTCGTTTTCGCTCTCTCTCGGTCTCCCCGCACGCGACCGTCGAGGCCTGGCTCTATTTCGCCGGACTCCAGGGGCTCTTCCTGGCGCTACTAGGTCTGCCTCGCCAACATCGCCGCGTCCTGGTCTATGCGCTCCTCGGGGTGATTCTCGTCCTGGCTGGCGAGGGCCTCTGGCAGTCGCGCTCGGCCCATCCATACTGGCTCTATGGGAAGGCGCCCTTCTTGGCTCCTCTGGGTCTCGATACGGCGGGCTTTGGGCCTTACTTCAACCGCAATCATTTCGCCACGGTCATGGCGATGGGCTCCGGTGTGGCGGCGGGCCTCGCCGCCACTTTGGCCCACGAACGCGGAGGTCGCCTACCCCTGATCTCGGACCCGATCGCACTCCCGAAGGTGATCCTGCTTTCCGGAACGTCAGTCTTCCTTGCCGTCACGAGCGCCGCTTCCGGGTCCCGATCGGGCGTCCTGGCGTCCATCGGCGCCATCTGTATTATGGCGGTTCGAGGTTTTGGAATTCGTCTCCTTCTGATCGCCCTTGCCCTTGCCGTGGTATCTGTCACTCTGAGCGGCGCGGCCGCCCTCGACCGGCTCCTGAGATTCGACATCATGGCCAGCCGGTGGACGCCCTGGCTGGACATGACGAGCCTGTTTCGTTTCTTTCCGGTCTTCGGATCGGGAGTGGGTACCTTCGGGGCGGCCTACTGGCCTTATCAGACGAATGC
>JANLWV010000338.1:0-3307 GCA_031364765.1 Vicinamibacteria bacterium | reverse complement strand
GGCCGACGGATCCACCGGCCGCGTGTTCGCGGGCCAGACCGACGACGCCTTCTTCCTCGATCTACGGGTGTTCGACCTGTTGTACGGCGGCAATCTCTCCGAGGTCGGCAACGACTCACTCGCCGGCTTCAACGTGCACACCATCGCGATTCAGGTACCGAAGTCTTCGATTAAGTCCTCGAGCAGCTCGATCATCGGCGTCTACTCGACGGCGAGCCGCCCCGCCGTGACGACGCGGCTGGCAGGCTCGGAGACGACCAGCGGCGCCCTGGTTCAGGTTTCACGTCTGGGCATGCCGCCCTCACGAGCGAGTCTGGTCGAAGGAGACATCACGTTCAAGGGTCTGGGCCTCGAGGCTTCGCGGCGTGTCGAGGTTCTGCTCCGGCTCGAGGCCGTCTTTCATCTTGCCGCGGTTTACGACCTCGCGGTCACCGCGGAGTTCGCCCACCGGGTGAACGTTTTCGGGACTCGTCACATGATCGCGTTTGCCCGGGGCGCCCCCCGGTTCTCGCGGTTTCACCACGTCTCGACCGCGTACGTCTCGGGCACGTTCGAGGGCGTCTTCCGGGAAACGGACCTCGACCGCGGGCAGGGCTTCAAGAACCACTACGAGCAGACGAAATTCGAGTCGGAGAAGGATGTGGTCGAAAGTGGTCTGCCCTTCACGGTCTATCGCCCCGGTGTGGTGTGGGGCGACTCGCGTACGGGCGAGACCGCCAAGTTTGACGGCCCCTACGCCGTCATGGGCGCCATGGAGAAGGTCCCTCTCTTCTTCCTCGACGGCCCGAAGGACGCCACCATGAACGTGGTGCCGGTGGACTACGTGATCGAGGCTCTGGGCAGGCTCTCGGCGTCGCCCCTGAGTCTTCGAAGGACGTACAACCTCACCGATCCCGACGGCAAGGATGTCCGGACCCTGACCCGGCTGATGGCCAAGGCCCTCGGTCGTTCCTACCTGTTCGTTCCCCTCCCCTTGTCGCTGGTGCGCGCCGCGGTTTCGATTCCTTTGGTCAGATCGACGCTCGGTCTCATTCCGGAATCGATCGCGTACTTCGGTCATCGCTGCCGCTACGACGCCGCGCAGGCGAAGGCGGACCTCGCCACTCTCGGCCTCGCCTGCCCCGCGGTGGAGACGTACATCGACGTTATCGTCAGTTTCTTCCGGGCGAATCGGGACCGAGTTCGCAAGACCGCGATGGTCTAGAACTTGATCGCCCTGCTTCTCCTGCTTTGGGTGTGCGCTGCCGGGGCCCTCCTCGCCCGTCGTCTCGACGAGACATCACCGCGGCTGGGCGAAACGCTGGCCCTGGGTGCTTCCATCGGCCTCACGATCTTCGCCGGCTTTGGCTTCATTCTCGGCTGGGGGTTTGGACTTTCGGCCTTCACCGTCATCGGTGCTTCGATTCTGACCATGGCGGTTGGCCTCGGTCTGGGCGCCAAGCCTTCGGCGGTCCGGCCCCGGGTGTGGACGCGACCCACGGCAGGGATGGTGATCCTTATCCTGTTCACCGCTGCCGTGGTCGCGCGCCTGGCCGATCGGACGCTCTTCGAAACTGAGACGGGCATCGCCACCTCGGATCGTCACAACTTCGGCGACCTTCCGTTTCATATGGCGATCGCCGCCGGTTTCGCCTACGGCCAGAATTTCCCGCCCGATCATCCCGAGCTTGCGGGCGTGTCTCTCACCTACCCCTTCTTCTGCGATCTCATCGCGGGGATGGTTCTCGCCATCGGCGGCTCGTGGCGCGACGCGTTTTTCTGGCCCACCTTGATCATGGGGTTCAGCCTAGTGGTCGCGCTGGTTCGATTCGGCGAGGCGGTCACCGGTTCAAGGGCGCTCGGCCGGGTGGTCGCGGGGCTTACGTTTTTTTCCGGAGGTCTTGGTTTCCTGACTCTTTTTGATTCGCAGAGCGTGGTGCGCTGGTGGACCGCCGGACCTGACCTCACCATCAACGACCTGGATTTGCGCTACGCCAACTTTGTGACCACCCTCTTCATCCCTCAACGATCGATCCTCTTTGGATGGCCGCTGCTCTTTTTCGCGCTCGCCCTTCTGGTTGAGGGCGTGAAGAAACAAACGCCGGATAGCGACCGGACTTCCAGTCCGCGGCTCTGGCTGCGGGCGGGTTTCCTGGCCTCTCTCCTGCCTCTGGTTCATGCCCACTCGTTCGCCGTTCTGGGTTTCTGCGTCGCGTTTCTCGCCACCGCCGTACCCCTCAGAGCGACGCTCGCCTTCGCCTGCGGCGTGGTTCCCCTCGCCGTTCCCGCCATCGCCTTCATGATCACTCACAATTCGCTCTCCGCGGGAGAGTTCGTTGAGTGGCAACCAGGGTTTGATGGAGGCGCCGACCACCCCCTCACCTTCTGGCTTATGAACGCGGGTCTTTTCCTTCCCCTGGCCGCTCTAGGAATCGTCCGCGCCCGGGCGGCTTCCGTACGCGTGCTCCTGGCCGCGCCCTCCGCCGCCCTTTTTGTTCTCGCCAACCTCTTCCGGCTGTCTCCCTGGATCTGGGACAACATGAAGTTCCTTGCTCCGGCCCACGCCGGTCTCGCGCCGTTCGCGGCTCTCGCCCTCGCCCAGGCGTGGAACCACGGGAAGGCCGGGAAGGCTCTGGCCATCCTCTTGTTTTCGGGGGCCACACTCTCGGGCGCCCTCGACATTTCAAAGGTCGCAATGGCGGGTGGGGAGTTCAGGATCTTCGACCGAATGGACATGGCCTACGCGGAGAAGGTGCGACAGGCGACACCGCCAAGAACCACGATCCTCACCGCACCCATCCACAACCATCCTGTGTTGCTCTCGGGGCGGCGGGTTTTTCTGGGCTACGAGGGGCATCTGTGGTCGCAGGGTCTCGACTATGCGGCCCGGAGGCCGGTCGCAGACGCGATGTTCCGCGGTGTGCCCCAACCCAGAAACGGCGCGCCGCTCATCAGGGTCGATGCGATAGCCCTCACCCCGGCGGAGCGATCCTTGATCCGCGATCCTGCTGTGCTTCAGGAACTTCCATCGTGGGTCGAATCGCCCTATCGTTTGCTGAAAGTCCCATGAAGCGCCTTTCAAGGATCGACGCCATGGCACTCGGCATTCTGGCTCTCGCCCTGGCCCTTCGGTTTCAGGATCTGAGCCTTCGGCCCTTCCACCACGACGAGGGTGTCAACGGCTTTTTCCTCACCCGGCTCGTGAACGAAGGCATCTTCAAATACGACCCCAGCAACTACCACGGCCCGACGCTCTACTACCTCTCCCTCCCGCTGACCGCGATCTTCGGTCTGTCCGATGCCGCGGCCCGGGGCACCACCGCCCTCT
>JANLWV010000297.1:0-3028 GCA_031364765.1 Vicinamibacteria bacterium | reverse complement strand
CATGTTGCTCGAAGGAAGGAACGGTCTGATTCTTGGCGTCGCCAACAAGCGGTCCATCGCCTGGGGCATCGCCAAAGCCTGCGCCCGGGAAGGCGCGCGCCTCGCCCTCACGTACCAGGGCGAAAGGCTCAAGGAGAATGTCGACGAACTTTCGAAGGATTTGAAGGATCCCCTTCTTTATCCGTGCGACGTCGGCCGCGACGAGGACATCGCCGTTCTGGCCCAGAGCGTCAAGGCGGACTTTGGCTCTCTCGATTTCGTCATCCACTCGGTGGCCTTTGCGCAGCGCGAAGAACTCACCGGCCAGTTTCTCAACACCTCGCGCGAGGGTTATCGCATCGCGCAGGACATCTCCTCCTACTCGCTCACCGCGGTGGCCCGAGCGATGGCGCCCTTGATGGAAGGCCGGCCGGGTTCGATCGTCACCCTGTCGTACCTCGGGGGCGAGCGCGTGGTCCCGCACTACAACGTCATGGGCGTCGCCAAAGCGGCCCTCCAAATGTCGGTTCGCTATCTTGCCGCTGACCTCGGCCCCCGGGGCATCCGCGTGAACGCCATTTCCGCGGGCCCCATCAAGACCCTGGCCGCCGCGGGCGTCGGCGGTTTGTCCAAGATGATCGAGTACTACCGACAGCACGCGCCTCTGCGGCGGGCGACCGATCAGGACGAAGTGGGGGACGCCGGCCTTTTCCTCGTTTCGAACATGTCGCGCGGCGTCACCGGCGAAGTGCTGCACGTGGATAGCGGCTTCCACGCCATGGCGATGGCTGCCGATCTCGTCTAGGCAAAGGAAAAGCCAGTCATGAGCACGGTTCAGATTGAAGTCAAAGACGGCGTTGGCACTCTCCGTCTCGCCGGGCCTCGCGGCAACGCGATGAGCGAGGATCTCATGTCGGAGCTTTCGTTGGCGCTCCGAACCGTCGGCGGCGACCCCTCGGTGCGAGCGGTCCTCCTGGCCTCGGCGCACGCCAAGCTCTTCTGCCCCGGCCTCGATCTCGTGTCGCTCTCCGGGACCTCTCGCCCCGAGATGGGGGCCTTCATGTTGAACTTCTCGACCGTTCTGACCGATCTCTTCGCCCTCCGGAAGCCGATGGTGGCGGCGGTGAATGGCGCGGCGATCGCGGGCGGGTGCCTTCTCGCTCTCACCGCCGACTGGCGCGTGGTCAAGCGCGGCGCCCAGATGGGCCTGAACGAGGTGAAGGTCGGCGTGCCTTTGCCGTGGTCGGCGGTTTTGCTCTTGAAAATGGCGTCCCCCGCATTCGCGCACAGTGCGGTGGCTCTCCTCGGCCGCAACTTCGAAGGCGATGCCGCGGTCGCCTCCGGCCTGGCGAATGAAGTTGCGGACCGTGAGGGGTTCGAGGCCGCCGTCACCGAACGCCTCGCGGAGTTCGCGGAGAAGGACGCCTATGCCTTTGGCATTACCAAGGGGTATCTCCGCGGCGCTGCCGTCGCTTCGATGCGCGCCCGCGAGACAGCACTTCTCGATGAGTTCCTGGATGGCTGGTTCTCGGAAGGCACGCAAGAGCGAATTCAGAAAGCCGTGGCCGGCCTCAAGGCCAAGGGGTAACCGTCAGCCCCTCGCCCGGGCCTTTTTTCCAGCGCGCCACAAAAGAAAGATGCCGACCGCCGCGATCGTGATGCCGAAAGCACCCAGAGCGCCGGTGGCCCGCGCCACCGTGGTTTTCACATCGTCGTAGGCAAGACCCAGAGCCGAGCCGGTGGCGGTCAGCGCCGAGTACCAGATCAGGGAGGCCAGGGCGGCGGGGCCGAGGGCCTTAAAGGGCGACAGGCCGTTGATGGCAGCGAAAGGCAGGACGCCCGCGCGAAGTCCGGGAAGGAACCGGCTGACGAATACGCCCGCGCTGCCAAAACGCTCGATGTGCCCGCGAAGGACGGGTTGCATCTTTGTCGGTACGAGCGATCTGAAACCCGGCGACTGGAGTACCGCTTCCCCCTTCGCCCGCGCCCAGAAGTACACGCCCACGGCCGAGAGCTGATTTGCCAGGAAGCACAGAAGGCCGACGAGGATGGGAGAAAGTCCCGCGCGGACCGCCCAGAAGGCTCCGAGTGCGGTAGCGACATCCGCGGGCGCGGGAGGAAAGATGTTCTCCAGCGCCGATAGCAGCATCAACAGCAGGATCACGTAGATCGGATCCTGGGCAAGCACAAAATCGAAAAGAGCATCCATCGAAGAACCCGGGATCGAGTCTACTGTTCGGCCCCGACTCGTAGACCCGAAACCCCTGGGCGCGGTTTCGCCGATGGGCCGTGCGACGCCCCGAGGTAGCATGGCCGTTGACGTTGCAGGAGGATGCTGTGATTCCGAGAAAACCAACCGAGACCGATCACGAAGTTCTTCCAAATCGCACCGCCGGGCTCATCGTCGAGGACATCGAGGACGAAACCATCGTGTACGACCCGAAGGTCGATCGGATGCACTCCCTGAATCCGACCGCCGCCTTCATTTTTCGCCTCTGCGATGGCGCCACTCACGTCGACCATGCTGCGCGCCGGCTGGCGAAGCGAGTGGGCGGCAGGACGGACGCGCGTTTGGTGGATCTGGCGCTGCAGCGGCTGTCCCGGGCGCGGCTCATCGAGCCTTCGCGCGGCCGGCCTTTGGCCGTGGTTTCAAGACGCGAGGTCGCCAAGGCGTTGGGATTCACCGGCGCCCTTTCCGCGTTGTTGCCCGTGGTCATTTCGGTGGTGGCCCCGACCGCGGCCTCGGCGCAAACGTGCAGGCCGTTTGGTGGTTGCTGCAACGCCGGGGGGGATTGCTGTCCCGGGCTCAACTGCTCAGGCCCCGATGATTGCCCGGGCCCTATCAAGAAGCGGTGTAGGTGAGTTCCGATCGGCGCGTTCAACGAAAATCCGTCGGCTTCGGCAGGCCGCCGCACGGCGGCGATCGCGCAGTTCTTCCAAATCGCACCGCCGGGCTCATCGTCGAGGACATCGAGGACGAAACCATCGTGTACGACCCGAAGGTCGATCGGATGCACTCCTTGAATCCGACCGCCGCCTTCATTTTCCG
>JANLWV010000286.1:0-13236 GCA_031364765.1 Vicinamibacteria bacterium | reverse complement strand
CCTAGGTCGGCGGCCTTCTCGCGATCGATCACGACCCCCAATTCGGGCTTTCCGGTGACGAGGTCGGTGTCCGCGTCGACCACTCCGGGCACCTTCCTCATCTCCGCGAGGAGGATCGTCGAGTATTCCTCAAGCTTCTTCAGGTCGGGGCCGCCCACCCAGAACTGGATGGTCGAGTTGTTGCCTGAACCGATCACGCCCACCTGGCTGACCGAGGCGCGAATTTTCAGCTCTTCATAACGCGGCAGAATCTCGGACCGCACCTGGTCCTGAACCTTGAAGACGGTCGCGGTCCTCTCGTGCAGGGACTTCATCTTGACGTAGATGCTGCCGTAGTTCTGGGTGCGCAGAGGATCGGCGCCGATGGTGGTGAGCGTCGCCTCCACCCCTTCCAGGGCCCGCACCTGCTTGCCGATCGACTCCAGGAGCGACTTGGAGGACTCGAGCGACCACCCCTCGGGCGCCCGCACCAGCACCTCGAACTGACCCTCATCGTCGGTGGGAAGAAAATTCTTGTTGGCCGCGCGCCCCAGAGGAACGCTGGAGAAGACGGTGAGGGCGATGATCACCAGCATGGCGAACCGATGTCCCATCGCCCACCGGAGCAGGCTCATGTAGGCCGCTTCGACGGCGCCGTAGACCCCGGGAGCGCGCTCGTCGAGACCGTGGACGGGGACCACGACGTCGCCCTCCTTGGGAACGCGCAGCCACCGGGCGCACAGCATGGGCGTGATCGTGAATGCGACGATCAGAGAAATGAAGATCGCGAAGCTCATGGTGATCCCGAAACTACCCATGAACCGGCCCACAATGCCGCCCATGAAGCCGATGGGCAGGAAGACCGCGATCAGCGACAACGTGGTGGCGAGAACGGCGAGACCAATTTCGCGGGTGCCTTCAATCGCGGCCTGCCTCGGCGGAAGGCGCTTGTCCTCCAGCAGCCGGAAGATGTTCTCGATGACGATGACCGCGTCGTCTATGACGATTCCAACCACCAGAGTGAGGGCGAGCAGTGTGATGGTATTGAGGGTGTAGCCCATGTACTTGATCGCGGCGAAAGCGCTGATGATCGATGCGGGGATCGACAGGGCGGCGATGAGAGTCGGGCGCGCGCGCTTCAGGAACATCCAGACCACCATCGCGGCCAGGATCGAGCCGAGGACCAAATGCTCCTTGACCGTGGCGATCGCGGTGATGACGAATGCCGCCTGATCGCGCGCGTAGTCAATCCGCCAGCCCTTGGGCAGGCGTGCGCGCAAGGATTCCACCCGTTCCTTCACGGCGGCGACGGTGTGGACAGTGTTGGCGCCCGACTGCTTCCTGACTAGGAGAGTCACCGCGGGTTCCCCGTTCCACATCGCGGTGGACTCCGGGTCCTCCTCGCCATCCTCGATCCGAGCGACATCCTTGAGCCGCACGGGCACACCGTTCCTGGTGGCCACCACCATTTCGCCAAACTCGTCGATCGACAGGACACGGCCGTACGTGCGCAGCGAAAGGTCGCGCGCGCCCTGCTCCACTTTTCCGCCGGGGAGCTGAAGGTTCTGGGCCTGGATCGCCTGAACCAGTTGAGCGGCCGGCAGCCCGAGACTCGCGAGCGCCCCTGAGTTCGCGATGATCCGGACCTGGCGGGCGCGTCCGCCGATGACTCGGGCCTGGCCCACGCCAGATACGGTTCCGAGGTTTCGTTTCAGCACCTTGTCCGCAAACTCCGTGAGCCCGCGAAGCGAAGCGTTACCGGAAAGAATGACCGCGATGACGGGCGTCGCGTCGGCCACGATCTTCTCGACCACCGGCGGCTCGATGCCGGGCGGAAGCAGGAACGTCGCGCCGTCGACCCGCTCGCGCACTTCCTGGCCCCCGACATTGCCGTCCTTCTCGAGATTGAAACCGGCCGTGACCACCGAGAAGCCGTCGGAGGAGAAGGACCGGAGTTCATCCACCCCGGAGATCGAGCTGATCGCCTCTTCGAGCTTTTCGCTCACATCCGTCTCCATCTCCTGCGGCGCGGCGCCGGGCATCCTCGTGGTCACGGTCACAAAGGGAAAGTCGACATTCGGGAAGCGGTCGAGGCCCAGGGTCGAATAGCCGAAGGCGCCGACGACGACGAGGGTCAGGATCAGAACCGTCGCGAAGACGGGGCGGTCGATGCAGATTTCAGCGAGTTTTTGCATGAGTTCTCACTGGCCGGTCAAAACGCGGACCCGGGCGAAGAGTCCCGGCCGGAGTTTCAGGTCGCGATTATCGAAACGCGCTTCGGCCAGGAACGTGCGGGTGGCCGGATCGATGGCGCCCCCCGCGACGGAAATGACGCCGCGAAACTTTCGTCCCGGATAGGCGTCGACTTCAGCCTCGACGCCCTGACCCCTGCGAACCAGGGTGAGATCGGTCTCGCGGACGCGGAAGCGAAGCTTGAGCGGGGCGAGCTGGACGATGACGAAGGCAGGTGTGGCTTCAGCGAGTCGCTCGCCAACATCGACGCGCCGCTCTTCGACCACGCCGCGAAACGGCGCCTTCAGCACCGCGTCGCTGCGCCGGGTCTGCGCGAGGCTCAAGCGAGCGCTCATCGCGTCGAGTTGGGCCTTCGCCTGTTCGAAGACGCTCGCGGAACGAAGGCTCGCCGCTTCGGAGACCGAGCCCTTGGCCTGAAGCTCGGTTTTCCGCTGAGCGTCGCGCTCGGCCTCGTTCAACGCGGCCTGGGCACGCGCCACCTCGGCCGCCGCCTGCTTCACCTCCAGATCGAGATACTCGGTCTCGAGTTCCAGAAGAACCGCGCCGTGTTCGACCAGAGCGCCTTCATCCACCATCACGCTCTTCACCCGGCCGGCGATGCGAGGCGTCACTTCGGACCTCTGTGACGACACGAACTCGCCCGAGTACCTCGATGAAAGCGCTGCCGAATCCTGGGCCGCCTTCTCGACCGCCGCCGCGAGTTCGCGGGCGTCGCCGGGCAGGGTCTTTTTGGGAGGGCTCGCGGCCGGGGGAGTCTGAGCGAATGCGACGGGCGCGCAGAGCGTCGCGCCAAGCGCCAGGACGACGATCGTTTTCATTTAAAGTTCTCCAGGGCGGCATCGGCGAGCGACCCGGCGGAAAGCCAGGCCGAAGCCTCGGCCTGAAGGACCGCGAATCGCCCCTGAATCAGGGCGCGTCGCGCCTCGGAAAGAGCGGACTCGGCCGCTTCAAGATCGAGTGCTGTGACCTCGCGCTGTTCGTAAAGGTCGCGGGCTTGCGCGTATTCGGCTTCGGCCGCCTTCAACTGGTCTTCGGCGAGAGCCTTCGAACGACGCGCCGCATCGAGAAGGGCGAGGGCCTGCCGAACGTCTTCGCTCGCCTGTCGCCGGGCCTCGAGGAGCGTCACCTCGGCCTGATGGAGTCTTGCGGCGGCGATCCTCGTTCTCGCTCCGACCTCCCCGGCTTGAAAGACGGGAACCGTGAAGCGGAGCGCGGCATAACCATAACTATCCGACGGGAAGGACGACTTCTGGCGGATGTAACCAAGATCGGCGGTGACCACGGGCAAGTGGGCGCCCTTCTGTTTTAGAACTTCAAGGCCGGCGATCCGAACATTCGTCTCCGCCAGTTTGATCTCAGGGCGGGCGAGCGCCCGGGCATCGAGAACCTCCGGGCCGAGAACGGGAAGGCCCGTCTCCGTGGTGTCATCGAGCTCGCCGAGTTCGCGGTCGCCTCCGTCGATGGCGAGGGCGATGCGAAGGCGAGATCTCGCCTGAATCGCCTCCGCATCGGCGCTCGCCACTCTCCGGAGCGCCGCCTTATGAGCGGTCTCGGCACGGAGGACATCGACTTTCGTGACTTCACCGGCGTCGAAAAGCGCCTGCGCCTGAGCGATGCGTTTTTCGGCGAGCTCGGCGGCCTGACCCTCGACGTGGATCAGAGCCTTCGCCTGCACGGCCGCCGAGTAGTCGGCAATGACCCGAAGGGCGATGCGATCGCGGTTCGCCTGCTGCCCGTCGCGGGCCAGCGTGATTCCCTCCTTCGACTGGTGGTAGAGCCGAAACTCCCGTCGGCCCGCATAGACGGGCTGCTGAAGGGTCACCCGCGCGTTCCAGTCGGTTCCGGGGAGAATGGTTCGCGAATCATCGGCCGACCCGAACGTCACTTCCTCGGAGTTCTTGATGAGGCTGCCCGTGATGTTGATTCGGGGCAATACCAGCGACTTCGTGGCATCGCGCTGGGCGGTGGCCACGCGGATTTCATCCTGGGCGCGAATGGCCGAGGGGGAAAGCAGAAACGCCCGGTCAAGCGCCGCGCGCAGGGTGAGGCGGGACGACGCAGGCTCGGGCGGGCCGAGGGCCTGGCCAAGGAGGGCCGCGGCCAGAATCACATGAATCATGACTTCTTTCTTCTTCCGGAGAGTCCGTTCAGCAGGAGGTCGGACAAAAACTCAGCGTCGTTTTCAAGCTTGGGACCGCCCTGTTCCGGAATTCGCCGGAACAGGACCGCGGCCACGGTCTCCGAGAGAAACAGAGCGAGGCGGGGCGCGTCCTCCTTGTTTTCGAGCGCCTCCTCGAAGTAGCGGGTCAGCCGGTCAACGTACATCTGCTTTTCTTTGGGGGGGGCGGCCTTTCTCGCATCGCACAACGGATCACGCCCGCCCGGGAAGCGCAGTTCAAAATGAACCCGATAGAGATCGCGCCGCTCGTCGAAGAAACGAAGTTTGGTCAGGACAAGTTCGCGGATGGTCCCCTCGAACGGAAGGGCTCGCGCGAAGACGTCCTCGATCTTGGCGAGGAGTTGGGACAACGCCCCCTCGCTGACCCGATGAAGCAACTCGTCGCGGTCCTTGAAGTAGAGGTACAGCGTCCCCTTCGCTATGCCTGATTCGTCGGCGATGTCCTGCATCGTCGCGGCGGCGCCCTTTCGCGCGATCGCGCGAAGCGCGCCCTCCGTGATGGAGTCGACGCGGAATCGTTCAAGGAGAGCTTCACGGGTGTCTGACTGCTGGGTCACTCTGATTACCTGCTGGTCATTCTAGTGACCAATCGGTCATTCAGGCAAGCGTTTTCTCGGTCAGGCCGCCGCGGTGGGCCCCACCCGCGCGCGATACTCGGCGGCCACCCGCCATGCGGCAAACGCGAAGGCAGCTTGGGCGGCGATATGGATCAGCACCTCAAGTAACTGCAGCAAAATGGGTTGAGAGCTCAATGACCTCAGAGCAACGACCGCGCTTGTCCCGGCGACGTTAAAAGCCAGCAACGCGGCCGCCATGTGTAGCTGCCTTCCCCAGCCAAGACGTCCGGCCCCGAAACAGGTGGCAGCATTCCCGGCAATGAGCAGAACGAGGAGAGCGTCGCTCCACTTGTCATTCCCATACGACGCATTGAGGTAGAACGCGGCCAGCAGGAAAAGCCAGGAGATCGCGGTCGGAGCGAGCCAGGGGTCTCGCTTCAGCCGACCGCCAAGAACGGTCGCGCGCGCGCGGATCAGGGCCGCGGCCATCAGAGTAAAACCCGGACCACCAAATACGTAGAGGGTTGTGGTGAGCAACGGGATGTCGTGACCCGAGAGGGTCTGGGCGAGATTGGAGGCCGCCCTCGCCAGACCGCCCACGGTCACAAAAACCAGACCGGTCAGGGCCATGCGGCGGCAGCGCGGGTCGAGCCGATCGACGAGTTGGGCCAGAAAGAAAAGCCCAAGAGACAGGAAGAAAACCGGCGCAAAGTCCAAAAGCGCCAAAGCGACCACGATTGCCTTCAAAGCAATTTGATTTTACGTGGCTGCCCGGCCGACGTGGAGCCAGGCGATGCCGAAGGTCAGCGGCTGCGACTCCACGTCTTTCAGTCCAGCGTTGCGCATCAAGGCGGCAAAACCCGCGGGCGTCTCGAAATTGGCCACCGACTTCGGAAGGTACGAGTAGGCCTCGCGGCTGCTGACCAGGGCGCCGATCCGGGGAAGGACGTGGTTGAAGTAGAGGCGAAAGAGCGCGCCGATCAGGCCGGTCGTCTCGTGAAACTCCAGAACCACCACTCGCCCGCCCGGCTTGACCACCCGGCGCATCTCGCGCACACCCTGGGCACGGTCGAGGACGTTACGAATGCCGAAGGCGATCGACGCTGCGTCGAAGTGGCTGTCCCTGAAAGGAAGCCGCTCGGCATCCCCTTGGCAGACCCGGGCGTCCTGGTACCCTGCGCTTGATAACTTCGGCAGGACCAGACGCAGCATGCCGAATGAAAGGTCGACACCCACACTGTGCACGGCGCCCGCCCTCAACTCCTCGAGAAGGAGGTCGCCCGTCCCGGTCGCGAGGTCGAGCACTCGGTCTCCCGCCTTGACCTGGAGCGCGCGCACCGCCTTCCGCCGCCAGGCCACGTCCACCCGAGCCGACAGGACTCGGTTGAGAACGTCGTACCGCGGAGCAATGGCATCGAACATGGTGCGGACGTTCTCTTTCTCGGGCCTTCCGGGAGTGGGAGCCGGGTGGGTCATGTCAGGAAGCTCGCGATCACGACCGTGGCAAGGTAGAACACGCCGATCCAGCCGTTGACGGTGAAGAAGGCGGCGTCGATCCTCGACAGGTCGTCGGCCTTCACCAGGGAGTGTTCGTAGGCAAACAAGGCGGCAATCAGGCCGCACCCGGCGAAGTAGGACCAGTGGAGGGTCTCAACCAGCGGGACCAGCAGCAGGCACGCGATGGCGGCAACATGCGCGAGTCGCGCCAGCATCAGCGCTCGGGGAACCCCCAGGCGGGCCGGGATGGAGTGCAGGGATTCCTTCCGGTCGAAGTCGACGTCCTGACACGAGTACAGAATGTCGAAACCGCCCACCCAGAACAGGACGGCGAGACCGATGGGAATCGGCGTCAGGTCGAATTGCCCGCGCACCGCAAGCCACCCGCCGACCGGCGCAATCGCGAGGGCGAGGCCCAGCACGGCGTGCGACAGCATGGTGAAGTGTTTCGTGTAGGAGTAGCCGAAAGCGACGGCGAGCGCTATCGGTGAAAGGGCCAGGCACAGAGGGTTGAGTCGCCACGCCGCAACCACCAGGGCTGCGCTCGCGAGGATAACGAAAGTGCGAACCTGAGGCCTGGAAAGGGCTCCCGTCGGCAGTTCGCGTTTGGCGGTTCGGGGATTCTTCGCATCAATGTCGGCGTCGAGCCAGCGATTGAAGCCCATGGCGGCGCTGCGCGCCCCCACCATCGCAACGATCACCCATAGCAGTTTCTCCTCGCTGAAGCCGTCCCTTCGTGTGGCCAGAAAGAAGGCGGCCAGCGCGAAAGGCATGGCGAAGATCGAGTGGGAGAACTTGATCATCCGGCCGAAGGTCGCGATCCGGCCCAGGAGCGACGGGGGTTTTGCCCTCGGGTTCGCGGCGTCGGTCATGAAAGGCCTCGGGCCGGAGCCGCCTCGTTCATCACGAATGCGGCAGGATCAGGCGGCGGGACGCCGTCGAATGAGATGGTGGCGAACTTCGCCCGCGCGCCGGCGCGGATCTCGCCGAGTTTCGGGAACCCCAGGGCGATGGCGCCCCCCCGCGTGAGGGCATGCAGGAGCACGGTTCCGGGCACGCGGGGGAACTTCCGGGCCAGAAAACGGGCGTCCTCGAGAACGTCCAGGGACGGGCAGCTTGCCAGGGAGTCCGTCCCAAGCGCGAGAGACACGCCGTTGCCTAACAACAGGGCAAGCGGCGGCACGCCGTTTCCAAGGAACTCGTTGCTGCGTGGGCAAAGCACCGCGACCGCGCCCCGCGCGGCCAGAAGCTTCGTGTCGTCTTCATCCACGCGAACACAGTGGACGGCGAGGAGGCTCGAGGTCAGGACGCCCAGCTCTTCGAGATAACGGACCGGCGTCATCCCCGGCGCGTTGAACGGAATCGGCCCCACCCGGCGGTTGAGGAACGCGCGCCAGTCTCCCCCGCCGTCGTGAAGAAAATCGGCCTCGGAGCGAGACTCGGCGACATGGATGGAGCGGACTCCCCCGTCTTTCATCAGGAGTCCGAAGAGCTCGCGTGAGACGGAGTGCGGGGCGTGAGCTGCGACTTCGATTCGGATCCGGGACGCTCCGGTGGCGTACACGTTTGCGTCCGCGTTCACGTTCACGTTGTCATTTGCGTTCAGGCTCCCTTTTGCCGCCGCGCGAATCGCCTTCGTTTGCTCCAAAACCGAGTGCGCCTGGTCTGGGTCAAAGCCGAGAATCTCGTGAAGCACCAGCGCGTGCAGCGCCGACTCCTTCAGCGAGCCAACCGCGGCGAGCGAGTTGGACACATCGGCCACCGCCACTGTCCCGGTGGCCTGAAGGTTCGCAATGGACCTTGAGATGGCCGCGGCGATTTCGGCGGCGGGACGTTCCGCACGGGCGCGCAACTGATCCTCAATCCATGGCACGAAACCACGATCGCCGGCCACCGCGCCCTCGAGATGCGACAGCTCGAGGTGGGTGTGCGTGTTCACGAAGCCGGGCATGAGGAGGGTCCGGCCGAGGTCGATCTCAACGGCGCCGGCGCCGGTCGGACGTTCGGCGATCGGGCCCACCGACGTGACCACGCCATCGCGTACGGCGACGAAGCCATCGCGGATGGGCAACGACGTCACCGGAAGCACCCAGGCTGTTCGGTACAAAGTCTCAGTTGTCATCGTGAGCCCTGGTCGGGGCGCCGCGCAAACGTCTGAGCGTCCGTTCCAGCGAAGGCCGAATTCACTTCGGCCGTAGCGCGGGGGTTCGGGGGGCTAAGCACGGCGTTCGTTGGATAGTTGCGGCCCCCCAAACTAAACGACAGACACCGGCAGCACCGCGATGCAGTCAATTTCGACCCGCAGGTTGTCGCCGGGAAGTCCCGCCACTTGAACCGTGGTGCGCGCTGGTTTGTGCCCCGCGAACATCCGCTCGTAGACCGCGTTCATTTTGGCGAACTCGGTCATGTCCATCAAAAAGACGCCGCAACGCAGGACGTGCTGTAGGTCAGTCCCCGCGGCCTTCAAAATGGTCTCGACGTTCCTCAGAGTCTGCTCGGTCTGAGCCTCGACGCCATGGGCGGTGAGTCCGGTGACGGGATCGCGCCCGGACTGGCCGGAGACAAACACCAGGCGATCGAAGCCGGTGCCCGGCGAATACGGCCCCACGGGCTTGGGCAGGTTGTCGGCCTGGATCTTGCGAATCGGCGAGTTGGACAAGCGTTTTGCTCCTTGCTTGAGACGCATGTTAATTCGGACTGAAGGCTGAGCCGCCGAACAACGGCTGCGGCTCTGAGCCAAGGGGAGGCGGGATTACTCCCGTCGGCGCGCCGGGGGTGCGGGGGGCCGAGCAGGCCTACGAGAGGCTTGGCGCCCCCCTGCCTCAAGAACTGACAATCAGATCCCCGTAGTAGACGACAAAACAGACGCAGTCGGCCTCGCCCACCACCTGTTCCTGGTGCACATCCCCCGCCCTCGACCGGCAGATGCCGCCCGGACCGTAGGAACCGCGATCGTCCTCGAGATTCCCCTGGAGAACCAGGATGACTTCATCGCCTGAATGCCCGTGTCGGGGCGTCGAGGCTCCTGGCACTCCCCAGACCAGGCAACGTTTGACGCCGCGTGCGGCGTCCTCGGAAACTACGTGGATCTTGAGTCCGGGACCCACGTCAGCCCAAGCGTAGGAAGAGGGGTTGATCGGACCACGCTGGACTTCGAGGAGGTCCATAAGCTGGGTCCGCGTCGTCGGATTCAGGGCGGCGGCGTTCAGTGAGCGAGGCACCAGCTCTCCCAGGACTTGGCTCATTTCCTGGTCATCGCGATCTGGCTCTGTGGCGAGTGTCGTCATCGTTCGGATGCGGGATTCTAGGGGCCTGCACTGTTCCTACGCGCCAAAGGGGCGGTTTGGATGGCGCAGAGCGCCTCGCGCTCCTCGGCGGTCGGCTACGATGGGCCGACGAAATGAGCACACTCAGCGACGCGGAACTTGTGGCGGGAGCGGCCGCAGGAAATGCGGACTGCCTCGGAGAACTCTTCGACCGGCACGCGAGCCGAATGAAGGCGCTCGCCCTGCGGATCGTGCGCGCGCCCGCGGAGGCCGAAGACGTGGTCCAGGAAGTCTTCGTGCAGGCCTGGCTGCAGGCCAGCCGATTCGATCCGCGACGCGGCAACGTCCTCGCCTGGCTCTCGATCATGGCGCGTTCCCGCTCGCTCGACCGATGGCGGCGACGCACCACGCGACGCGAAACCGCGGTCTCAGGCGCGCAGGAACTGGAAACACTGGCGGCAGGCGGGGACGACCTCACGGCGTGGGCAACGAAGAGCGCCCTCTCGGATCTTCCCGCGGATCAGCGGGAGCCGCTCGAACTCGCGTACTGGGAAGGCCTGTCCCAGTCAGAGATCGCCGAGCGCCTGAACCTCCCCCTGGGGACGGTGAAGACAAGGATGCGCACAGGCCTGAAGCGCCTCCGCGAGTCGCTGGAATAGCGGGAGCTTCCGGGCGATCTAATACTTCACCCTCACCCGATAAGTGAGCACCGTTTCACCGCCCGCGGGGACGGAGACATCCCACTGAGACTCGAAGGCGGCCGTCTTCCGGTTCGGATGCGAGGTCTCGATCATCGTCCAATCCCCGCCCATCGGCTCGACCACGCGCACCGTCACCGGCGTGTCCTTCTGATTGCGGATCTTGATCTCATGGGCTGATTCGTAGGTGGTGGCGGGACGCGTGGTCAGGTGCCTGAAGTCGGTCTGCCGGCGCTCGGCCACGATGTCGAACGCGTTGCCGAGTTCGAGTTTGATGTCTTCGTTGCGAGGGGTGTGGTCGATGTTGTCTTCGCCGATCAGTTGAGGCGAGCCTGAGCGGTCTTTCTTGAAGACGCGCACAATCCCCTTGGGAAGGGGCTGACCGAGACCGGGAGTCGCTTCCGAATTCTTGAAGCTGATGAACACCGCGATCTTCTCCTTCGTCGCGGGACCGGGCCAGATCGACTGGAAGTAGTGGGTCCCGCCGTTCAGGACATAGTCCTTGTTGATCCGGATGCCCTCGGCCTGGAGCAGTTGGATCTGCTTGGTCTGGGCGGTCTTGATGGTGGAAGGACGGTCAAGCGTGTAGAGGTGGTACTCGAACAGACCTTCCTCGGAGAACGCCTGGTCCTTGGCCATCGCCATCTCGGCGGCAAACACGCGACCGCGGGATTGCGGCTGGTTCGGCTGAGCCTTGTGGACATCGCCGGCGACCAGCTTCAGCTTCGCGTCCTTGTACGAAGCGCCCGAATTGTTGTTGATGGTCACCCAACCCTGAAGTCCGCCCCTCTCCTCCGTTGGATCGAGCGACAGGACGTAGTCGGCGCTCCATTGCATTCCTCCGGTGATGTACGACGCCTCGATCTTTCGCTTCCCCGCCGTGGGCGCGCTGATCTGCCAGATCAATGTCGGTTTTGCGATTAGGTTTTCCGGAACGTTCGGAAAGACCATCCGCGAATAGGCCGGATTGATCACGATTTTTCCGCCAATCTCCCAGACCGTGCCGGCGTTGTTCGAAAGGAGCTTCGCTTCCACGGCGTCGTCGACCGTCGAGTTGTTCATCATCTTCTGTTGAACCAGAGTGATGGTCTGGCCCACGAATTTGTCGAGAAGTTTCGCGGGGGAGAGGAGGTCGTACTCGTAGTTCTGCTCGAGAACGTTGAACGGCGCGCCTTCGATAGCGGCGACGCGGACGGTCGGGGCCTGGATCTGCTCAGCGACATCCATGAACCGGACTTCATTCAGGCCGGCGGCCAGGTCGATGTTTCGCTCCTCGCGGACAAGGCCTCGACCGTCGTTGTAGACGGTAACCGCCACCGAAACCCGGTGATCGCCGCTGGAGGTAACCTGCCCCGCAAATATCGCCTGGGTGAAGGAGAGGAGGACGGCGGTGGCTTTCCTGTTGATTGTCATCGGTTTCCCTTTTCTGAGTCGGCTCTTTTGGCCATTACAAACGGATAGACGCGCGAGCCGTTCAGATTCTTGCAGATGTGGCCGACCGGCGCGATTCCGCAGGCAAGCCATCGCTGCGAATCAGCTAATCGAAGGTCCAGGCCATCTTAGACCGTGCGACAATCCGACAGCGCGAGCATCCCCTTCACAATCCCTCCCCTATGCGCCTACCCTACCGAATCGTCAACGTCTTCACCGTCAGCGGCGGCCGTCTGACCGGCAATCCCCTGTGCGTCTTCGAGGACGGATCCTCCCTCCAGGACGCCTTCATGCAGGCCCTGGCCCTGCAGTTCAACCTTTCCGAAACGTCGTTCGTGATGCCGTCGGACAAGGCCGACGCGCGCGTGCGCATCTTTACGCCGACCTATGAGATGCCATTCGCCGGGCACCCGACACTCGGAACGGCGCACGTCGTTTCCGACCTCAGGACACTGCGCGACGCGGTCTCCCTCGAGCTGAACGTCGGTGTTATTCCGGTGGTGAAAGAGGGTGCCCGGTGGGAACTGCGCGCCAATCCCGCGACAACACGCGTGCCGAAGGCATCGCCCGCAAAGCTCGCCGAAGCACTCGGCCTCGAGCCATCAGACCTCGCCGGCGCGCCTCTTTGGGTGAACACAGGAACAGAACAGCTGATCGTTCCCCTGGCGAGTGAGGACGCGGTTCGGCGTGTTCGGACTTCGTACGACCGGCTGCTCGAAGCGACCTCCGATGGAAAGCGGGCCCACGCCTACGTGTTCGCGAAGACCGGCGACGCAGCGCTTCTGGCGCGTTTCTTTTTCAGCCAGTCGGGCGTGATGATCGAGGATCCGGCCACCGGCAGCGCCACCGCGAATCTGGGCGGCTGGTATCTGGCAAATCACGCGGCGCTTCCTCTGGTCGTGAATATCTCGCAGGGCGAAATGACGGGACGGCCGTCGGCTCTGCGGTTGAGGGTCGATGAGGCGCGGAACGTCTACGTCGCGGGAGAAGTGATTGAGCTGGGGCGGGGGTGGGTGGAGTGGTGACTCCTCCACTGCCCGACGCGTCGAAACGCTTTCCCGAACCCGCATTTCTCGATGCATCGAGATGAACCACGGGCGAGGATCGAGGTCCTGCACCTGCGCTCACGGGCACGCTCTCACGTGGGCGGCCGGGGTCGGGGACTCCACTCCAGTATTTTCCCGAATCGGGAGTCGCCCTTCGATACGTCCGGGATCGGGTCGTGGAACGAGAGTGCCGGGGCCGGGAACCCGCTTCGCCTCCGTAGTAGCATCCCCCTGGGCGGCAAGCTCAGAAGAGCGATGTCAACTTTTCCGGGGCGAACTCCCTTCTAGGAGGGAAATGCATGGGTAGAGTTCCGTTTCTTTTGGTCGTTA
>JANLWV010000269.1:0-24173 GCA_031364765.1 Vicinamibacteria bacterium | reverse complement strand
AAGCGAACGGGTCCCAGGTTCCCAAGGAAAACGGGATCCCAGCCGCCTTCACTCAACTCCCGCGTGGAAGGTGATCATCCTGATGGCGGCCGCCCGGTAGGCCCTTGGGCCATAACCCCGCACCTTGAAGAAGAGAGGAGCCTGATCAAACGTTAGAACGATGTCGTTCGTGCCCTCGCGCCAGGCGCTCTCGGGAAGGACAAAGCGCACAGTCTGCCAGACCGGAGCAATCTCCCGTTGGCCGAGAGAGTGACCGTTCACCAGGACCTCGAACTTCTGGGGCCTTTCGGTCTCCACGGCTCGAATCTCGAAGGAGATCCGCAGTTCACCCCGACCGCGCAGAGGCAGCCAAAGTCGCGCCTCGCGTCCGTCCACGAACCGGCAAAGCGACCCATCCTCGGTCTCCACCTCCGAGAAGCGCCGCGCCCGGCGGGGCAGGCGCGCCCACCCGTCGCTGCGCCCAAGGTCGAGCTCCGACCGGCCTGAAAGGAGCAGGGAGGAGCCCGTGTATCCCTCGAGGAACGCGACCGCGAGCCTCGGAGCCTGGGACTCAAGCCCTTCATAAACCGGGGCCACCACGGAGTCCGCGGTTTCCCGAAGCGCCTGCCGAACGGGCACGGGAGAGCCCGGCCAAGGCCGCAAGGAATCGATCGCCACATCGTACTGATGGAACATCAGCACCACGGCCGTCCCGAAAAGAGCTCCGGCCCGCGCGACCCTTGGTGTAATCACGGCGAGGCCCAAGGCGATGAGCGGAATCGTGCCGGTGAACCGCCTGACCTGATACCAGTCAAAGATCGACGCATTCAAGCGCCACTGCAGGACGAGAACGATCATGGCGGCCACCGCCCACGGCCGGCTCCTCCGAAGGGCAAACGGCAATCCAAAAACCGCGAGGATGGTCATCGGGTAGGTGGAGAAGAGTCCGCCCCGGTCGGAAAACATCATCTCAAGCAGCTTCGGCGCGCCAGGCGCCGCGAACGCTTCGCCATGAAGGATCTTGTGGGGCACCAGGAACGGCGCTCCGAACATCGACCACCAGACCGCACTCTGTATCCAGGCGAGAGCGACAAAGCCGGAAAGAATCAACGCCCCTTCCTTGACCATCCGGTCAAGCTTCCTATGGCCGAGCCAGGCATCGAACGAGAAGATCGCCGGAACCACCAGGAGCAGGCCATCCTGCGATCGCACCAGATACACGAGACCGCAGGCAAGACCGGCCTTCAGGGCCCAGGCCGGGGAGCCCGTCTCCCGAAGGCGCCTCGAGGCCACGAGAACCAGGACTGCGGCGAAGAATTCGATCGCGTGGGCGAAGCTCGGGAGAACCCGCATGTAGAAGCGAAGCGGAGACCCGAACCAGACCAGCAGGACGGCGAGAAGAGCAGCCCTCGGATCGCAGTGGCTCCGGAGTTCCCGAAAGAGCAGGAAGAGGCCCGCGCAGCCAAGGGCGATGGACGTGAGGCACGCCGCCGCGATGAAGTCCGGCTCGGCGCCCGTCACCGTGAAGCCGAAGAAGAGGCCAAGCAGCGACCGCAACAGGTACAGGGGGACCAGCACAACACCCCAGACCAGAGGCGCGCCAATCGGGAGCACGTTCTTCGCGCGCATTTCCTGGCCAAGAAGCCCGTAGTCGTTCGCGAGGTCCAGGTCGCGATCTCCGATGAGCGAGCGCGCGTACGTAAAGTAGTGGATTCCGTCCGCGTCCAAGGACCTCGGATGTCGAAGGTAAAGGAACCCGCACAAGAGGGTAAGAATCAGCAGAGCCCACCGCTCGCCTTCTGCCTTTCGGTCGCGCAGGCAGGCGCTCCAGAAAAGCGCCACCGCCAGGATCGTCAACGTCGCCTGGAAGATCGGAATCCCCTCTGGCAACGAGGGCCGGATGAGGTCGGCCGCGACCAGAGCGAGCGCCAGCACGGCTGGACCAAAGCGGCGGATCATGAGAGCGGCCACTATACTTTTCGTTGACCGCGAGCCTGCCAAAGCGAAAAGAGACCATGACCGAACTCACCACCGAGCTCATCCAGAAACTGCCCAAGACCGACCTGCATGTCCACCTTGACGGCTCTCTGCGCATCCCCACCCTGATCGAGCTGGCGCGCGAGCGCAAGGTGAAGCTGCCGTCCACCACGGTGGAGGGACTGCGCGAACTGGTCTTCAAGGACACGTACAAGAACCTTCCCGAGTACCTCGAAGGTTTCCTCTACACCAGCGCGGTTATGAATGACGCCGAGGCGATCGAGCGGATTTCCTACGAGTTCTGTCTCGACAATCAGGAGGAGGGGGTCCGATATGTCGAGGTCCGGTTTGCCCCTCAACTCTCGGTACGCGATGGCTTCACCATTTCCGATGTCGTGAACGCCGTGGATCGCGGCCTGCGACGGGCGTCCAGGGAATTCAACGCCCGCCCCGAAGTCAAGGATGGCTCGGAACCGAAGTTTGTGGCCGGGATCATTCTGTGCGCCATGCGCTACTTTGAGGGCACCTGGTCGCAAGGCTTCGGAAGACTTTTTGACGCCATGCCCGAAGCCGATCGATTCGAGCTTTACTCGACGGCCAGCGTCGAAGTGGCGCGGGCGGCCGCCCGGCTTCGCGACGAGGGGTGCCTCGTGGTGGGCATCGACCTGGCGGGCCAGGAGAAGGGTTATCCGGCCGGCGACCACAAACACGCGTATCAGATCGCCCACGAGGCCTTCCTGGGCAAGACCGTGCACGCCGGCGAGGACTACGGCCCGGAGTCGATCTTCCAGGCCATCGGCGATCTTCACGCCGACCGGATCGGTCATGGCACGTGGCTCTTCAGCGAGGACAAGATCCAGGCTCGGATACCCAACAAGAAGGCCTACGTCGAATCGCTGGTGCAATTCGTGGCCGACAAACGGATCACCCTCGAGGTTTGCCTCACTTCAAACCAGCAGACCGTGCCCGAACTCGCGGCCGATCTGTCGAAGCACCCCTTCGGAGAAATGCGGAAGAGAAAGCTCTCGACCACGTTTTGCACCGACAATCGCCTGGTGTCGAACACCAGCGTCTCGCGCGAGATCGGCCGCGCCATCGAAGCGTTTGACCTCACCGCTCGCGAGGTCCGCGACTCGATCATCTATGGCTTCAAGCGCAGCTTCTTCCCCGGCAGTTATCTGGAAAAGCGACAGTACGTCCGCCAGGTCATCGACTACGCCGACCGCCTTTTGGGAAAGACCGAGAGCACCTAGAGGGCGACGCCTTTGGCGGCCGCGTCGAGCCGGGCTTGGAGGGCGCCACGGGCTTCTTTCTCCTTGCCGGTCACGAAGGAGAAGCTCTCCTGAACGATCAGGGCAAGAAAAATGAGTTCGTCGGCGGTCAGGTTGACCGCGATCCGGTTCTCCTTAGGGCTCAGAACCACCTCGTTCAGCTTGTCCCGAAGCATCTGGCGGGCCACCTGTTCCTCGTCGGTGATGAACTGGTACTCGGCGGCGGAGGTCTTCTGCAGAAAAGCAAGCTCGCGATGGTCGAGGACGAACAGCTTGGACGTAGTGTGAGTGGCCACGGCGAACCTCGTTTTTTAGGAGACCGCGATTCTAAGGGCAGGAAACATCGAGCTAACGAACCTGCCCGGGATCGCCGCCCGCAAGCATGGTCGTCACCCAGTCCGAGAACTTGAGGCCAGAGACGGTCTGGGTGTAGAAGGCCGGGCGATTGATGACGCAATGCTCCGTTCCCGGGGCGAGATAGGCGCGGAAGTTCGGGTTCTGGGCGGAGATCTGTTCAACGTTCGAGACCATCTTCGTCGACCAGTCGGCGGCGTCGGTTATCGAGATGGAGCCCTTGGAGAGCGCATAGAAGAAAATCTGCACCGTGTCGGTCCGCGTATTGAACTGCGAGAAGGATGCGGTCGGATAGAAGCTGGCGATCGAGGTGTAAAGCGACGGCAGGGAAAGTGTCGCCGGGTCGACCCGGTCAAGGGCGAGGTCGGGAATGAAGCCCGGCCAGGCGTCCGCCACATTCCAGCTCGTGAAGGGCGTGCCGAAAAAGCCCTCGGGGACCACGCCGGCCGCCGAATCCGCGAGTTGAACCATCCTGGCTCCCGGATACGCCCTCGCGATCTTCGCGGACCAGAGCGCCGCGCCATAGCCGCCGGCGCTGCATCCCGCGACCACCACCTTTTGGGGTGCGGTCACGTTCTCCCCCGCCCAGTTCAGGGCGGTTGCGGCATTGACCGCGCCCTTGTGCTGTATGACGTAAGGGTTGCCGGCAAGGCCGGTGTAGGTGGTGACGGCGTTTCCCCAATGCAGGTCGCCGGTGCAGTAGGGGATGTAGACGTGGGTGAAATCCTTCAACGGATTCGCCGGGTTGGTCCGGTCATAGATGCCCTGGAGCTGTCCGGTCTGTCGCGCCGCCTCCGGGTCGCTCAACACGCGGCGGTTGTAGACATCCGCTTCGCAGGTGGCGCCGCTCCAGCATCCACCGCCACCCTCAAACTCGATCAAGAGCTTCGCCGGATCGCCACGATGGACGAAAAAACGATAGGGAGTGCCGTCGGAGCAGATGGTTTCGCCGCCCGGGACCACCGTCTCCCAGCTCTGGGCAAGGGCCAGCTGGGGAGCCAGGAGACCAAGCGCGAGGACAGTAAGACCGGGTCTTGTCACCTTCGGGGGTTCCTCAATTCGCCGCCAGCGTCCGCTCGACGCGTTCGACAATGTCCTTCAGCGACGCTCCGGGAAGAAAAACTTCGGACACACCCATCTTCCGGAGGGGTTCGATGTCCTGGGTGGGAATGATGCCGCCGACAAAGAGCCGCGTTCCTTCCATCCCCTTCGCCTTCAGCAGGAGGACGATCTTCTCGCAGATGGGGAGATGGGCGCCGGACAGAATCGAGAGGCCGATAATGTCCGCGTCCTCCTGGGCCGCGGCGCTCACGATCTGCTCGGGGGTCTGCCGTAGGCCGGTGTAGACCACTTCCATGCCGGCGTCTCGCAAGGCGCGGGCCACCACCTTGGCGCCCCGATCATGACCATCAAGGCCAGGCTTCGCCACGACAACACGGATCTTTCTCGGCTGCGGGTTCTCGGCCATGGCGGAGCGCGATTATAGGCCCGGGTCCCGCACCGGCGCGCTGCTCACCGCCGAGGCGATTTTTTCCCCGAGCGCCTTCAGATCCGACGCCCCAACCGGCATCGGTTCCCATCCGATACCCAGCCCGCGCCCTTCGAAGCGGGGAATGATGTGAAAGTGGACGTGGAACACGGCCTGGTGCGCGGCCGCTCCGTTATTCTGGAGAACGTTGAACGAGGTGGCGCCGGTTTCGGCAAGCACCGCCCGCGCGATCCTCGGCAGGACCCGCCCGATCGCGGCCGAAGACTCGTCCGAAAGCCGGTCGAGGGTCGCTACGGCCTCCTTGGGAATGACGAGGGTGTGTCCCGGGGCCAGCGGAGAGACATCGAGAAAGGCCAGAACCGCCTCGTCCTCGTACACGCGATGGCAGGGGATCTCGCCGCGAAGGATCTTGGTGAAGATGGTGTCGCTCATGAGGGGAAGTTTAGAGCGGGTCCCTGGAGCTCGCCGCGGATCGAACCTCCGAAAGAGGGAACAGCAGCGCCTGAACCGAGTCTCGGGGGAGCAGTCAATCATTGACTTATGAGCGGTTAACGCTCAGAATGCAACCATGAATGTCGCTCGCACCACCCTCCGCCGCCGCGTGGAGGCCGCCCTCAATCGATCGCCGGTGACGGCGATCCTCGGGCCTCGACAGTGCGGGAAGACCACCCTCGCTCGCGAGATCGCCCGGGGCCGAGCCGCGACCTTCTTCGACATGGAACGCCCCGCCGACCGCGCGCGCCTTGAGGCCCCGGAACTTTCCCTTCGGTCTCTCAAAGGCCTGATCGTGATCGACGAGATCCAGCGCCAGCCTGGTCTCTTCAACGTCCTTCGGGTTCTGGCGGACAGACGGCCCTTGCGCGCCCGGTTTCTCATTCTGGGCAGCGCCTCGCCCGACCTCGTGAAAGGCGTATCGGAGACGCTGGCAGGCCGGGTGGCATTCGTCGACATGGGTGGATTCAGTCTCGAAGAAGCCGGCGCTGCGTGGTCCGATCGCTTGTGGATCCGAGGCGGTTTCCCTCGCTCGTTCCTGGCGAGGAACGCCGCCGCGAGCTTCGTATGGCGCGAAGACTTCGTGCGGACCTTTCTTGAGCGCGACGTTCCCCAACTCGGCGTCCAGATCCCCGCCGAACACCTCCGGCGCTTTTGGAGCATGACTGCGCACTACCACGCTCAGATCTGGAACGGCTCGGAGATCGCGGCTTCGCTGGGAGTCGCCCACACGACCGTCGCGCGATACCTCGACCTCCTCTGCGGCGCCTTCGTGCTGCGACGGATCCCGCCGTGGCATGTGAATCTCGGCAAGCGACTCGTGAAGTCGCCGAAGGTCTATGTGCGTGACAGCGGGTTGCTCCACTATTTTCTGGGCATCCATGATCGCCATGACCTGCTCGGGCATCCCAAGCTCGGCGCCTCGTGGGAAGGCCTGGTTCTTGAGGAACTGTTGCGTGTCGCCTCGGAACGCGACATTCATTTCTATTCGACGTACTCCGGCGCGGAACTCGATTTCGTGGTTAGATCGGGTCGCGGTCCTGTCGGTTTCGAAGCCAAGCGCTCCGAGGCGCCGACCCTGACCAAGTCCATGCGCGTCGTTCTCGACGACCTGCGTCTGAAGCACTTGTTTGTCGTGTATCCAGGGCCTGCGAGGTTTCCCTTGCACAAGAACGTGACCGCCATTCCGATGGCGGCCCTTTCGGCCGGCGTCGAGGGGCTGCTTCGTAGCCTGCGCTCCCGCTCATGGTGAGATTGCCGATTTCTGAGCTTGACAAGCGCCCCCATGCGGATCAAAGATCCATTGTTATAAAGATAGGACAAGGATGACCCCACAATCCGTGACCATCGTCGAAGTGGGACCCCGGGACGGCTTCCAGATGGAGAGTGCGTTCATCCCTACCGATCTGAAGGTCCGGGTCATCGACCTGCTCTCGGAGGCGGGACTGCGCTCCATCGAAGCGACCTCCTTCGTAAGCCCGAAGGTGATTCCACAGATGGCCGACGCCGCCGAGGTCATGAGCCGGATCGCCCGCCGGCCGGGCACGACCTACAAGGCGCTCGTTCCAAACCTGAAGGGCGCGGTCGCCGCCGTCGACTCTGGGGCGGAGGTTCTGGAACTCGTCATCGTCGCGTCGGAGAGCTACAACCGGAAGAACGTCCGTCTCTCCGTCGATGAGTCGATCGCGGCGTGCCGGAACATCGCGGGGGTGGCGCGAAAGGCCGGGCGTCCTCTCGAAGTCGTCATTGGATGTTCGTTCGGATGTCCGATCGAGGGCCCCGTGCCCGGGACGCAGGTAGAACGCATCGCCCGCGCCGTGGCCGCCATAGGGATTTCGCGCCTCTCTTTGGCCGACTCGATCGGTTCCGGCAATCCGGCCCAAGTCACGAGCCTTGTCTCGCGCATCCGGAGTGCTCTGCCAGGGATGCCCCTGTCGCTGCATCTTCACAATACACGGGGCCTGGGTCTCGCGAACGCCATGGCGGGATTTCAAGCCGGGATCGACACTTTCGACGCGGGCCTGGGCGGCCTTGGGGGGTGTCCGGTCTTCCCCGGCGCCACCGGCAATGTCGCCACCGAGGACATCGTGAATCTTTTCGAAGAGATGGGCGTCCCGACCGGCGTCAACCTCGACAAGGTCAAAGAGGCATCCCGGCTGATTCAGCACTTCCTCGGCCGGCCGTTGCCCTCCTATGTTCTTCGGGTCGGCACCACTTCTGAACTCTTCGCGAAAGCCGAACTGGCTCGGGTTTCCTGAGCCCTCTTCACCTGATCGCTCTTCTCCCCCAGTTCATCAAATCCACCACCCAAGAAATCAGAGGTAATCGTCCATGGGTTACAGACTCGGCATAGACGTCGGCGGAACATTCACCGACCTGCTGCTGTTCCACGAAGAGACGGGCGGGATCTGGCGGGCGAAGACGCCCTCGACGCCACAGGACCAGTCCGTCGGGGTGCTCGCGGGCATTAACGAGGTCTGCAAGCGGGCCGGCGTCAAACGGGATGCGATCGATTCGATCATCCACGGGACGACGGTGGGCACGAACGCCGTCCTTGAAGGTAAGGGCGGACGCGTCGGTCTCGTCACCACGATCGGCTTCGAACAGATCCTCCACCTCGCCCGAGGGCAAACCCCGGGGCCTCTCGCCGGCTGGATGATCATGATGAAGCCGGATCCGCGCGCGAGTCTGGAAGACACGGTCGAAGCGCATGAACGCATGGACGCCCGCGGCCACACCGTGCGCGCGCTCGACGAAGTCGACATCAAGGCGAAGATCCAGGGTCTGGTCGGCAAGGGTGTTGAATCGCTGACCATCAGTCTGATCAACTCCTTCGCGAATCCGGCGCATGAGTACAAGATCCGCGACATCGCCAGGGAGGTGGCGCCCAAGTTGCCGGTCACCTGCTCGTATGATGTTCTGCCGCAGTTCCGCGAGTATGAACGCACCGAAACCGCGGTTTTGAACTCATACATCCGCCCGAACGTCAGCAGGTACCTGCACAACCTCGAGAGCAAGCTGAAGAGCGCCAAGCTGAAGGCCATCCTCAACGTTCTGCGCTCCGATGGCGGTCTGATGTCCGTAGCGGCGGCGGAAGACAAGCCGGTGAACCTCCTCATGTCCGGACCGTCTGGTGGCGTCACCGGAGCTCTGTTCGTCGCCTCGCGCTCGGGCTTTCCGAATGTCATGACCTTCGACATGGGCGGCACCTCGACCGACGTCTCGCTCAACCAGGGTGAAGCCTCGATCGGCCGCGAAACGAACATCGCCACCTTCGCGTCGCAGAACACCGTCCTCCCAATCAAAGTCGCGTCGGTCGATGTCCGCACCATAGGCGCCGGCGGCGGCTCCATCGCTCACGTGCCCGCTCTGACCAAGGCCCTCCGCATCGGGCCGATGTCGGCGGGCGCTGACCCCGGTCCCGCGTGCTACGGTAAGGGCGGCGAAGCCCCGACCGTCACCGACGCGAACGTTGTGCTCGGTCATCTTCCCCCCCAGCTTCTGGGCGGCAAAATGAAGCTCGATGTCGAGAAGGCGAAGGCCGCAGTCAAGAAGATCGGCGATGCCATCGGCCTCGACGTCCATGCGGCCGCGCAGGGCATCGTGAACATCGTCAACGAGTCGATGGGCGGCGCGCTCCGCCTGGTGTCGGTCGAGCGTGGTCACGATCCGCGCGACTTCGCCCTCGTTGCCTTCGGCGGCGCCGGGCCGCTCCATGGCAACGCCCTCGGCGCGATCATGGGATCGTGGCCGGTCATCGTTCCTCCAGCGCCGGGCGTCCTCTGCGCCCTCGGCGACGTATCGTCGGAGTATCGCAACGAGTTCACGCGGACGTTCACATCCACCGTCGAAAAAATCACACCGGCCGATGTGGTCAAGGCCCTGAAGGAACTCGGCCAGAAGGCCTCCGACTGGCTCACGTCCGAAGGCATCACAGGCAAGGGCCAGCAGATCCGGTACGAAGCGGACGTCCGCTACTACCGTCAGGGTTACGAGCTTCCCATCGTCGTGAACCCCGACCGACTCTTGAAGGGTTTCGGATCGCTCGTCAATCAGTTCCACGGCACCCACCGGCGGCTCTATCAGTTCAATATGGACGTGGAGGTCGAAATCGTCAACCTCCGCGCCATCGGCATCGGCAAGACCAAGCAGATCAAGCTGGCTAAAAAGAAAAAGGGTAAGCCCGATCCAAAGGAAGCGGTCATCGGGTCGAACGATGTCTATTTCAACGGCTCCTGGCTTCCCACCAAGGTCTACGACCGCGCGAAACTCTCGCCCGGCCACGTGGTGAAGGGCCCCGCGATCGTGCTCGAGGAAGACTCGACCACGCTCATTCACCCCAAACACAGGGGAGTGGTGGACCAATACTCCAACATCCTCATCTACCCGGCCGCGAAGTAAGGAGGCTTTGGAACATCATGGCTAAAGCAAAAAAGAAGGCCCCCAAATCGGCAAAGAAGGCCGCCTCGAAGTCCGCTCCGAAGTCCGCCGGCAAGACCGCGAAGAAGCGCATCAAGATCGACCCCATCACCATGGACGTCATCGAGAACGCGCTCAAGAACGCGCGTTACGAGATGGACGCGACCCTCTTCCGCACGTCGGTGTCGCCGTCGATCCGAGAACAGCATGACGAGTTCCCCATCATCGCCGACCCCGAAGGCCGGATGCTGGTCGGTCAGTTCGGTTCGTGGCTTGGAGATCTCTTCAAGCACTTCCCCGACCCGATCGACGAGAACGATGTCATCTTCACCAACGACCCCTACATGTGCGGAGGCACGATCAGCCACCTGAACGACTGGCTGATCCAGATGCCGATTCACTACAAGGGACGCCTCGTGGGATGGACGTCGATGTTCGGTCACCAGAACGACACGGGCGGCCCGGTGCCCTCGTCGCTTCCGACCGACGCCACCACGATCTTCGGAGAAGCGCTCCGCATCCCGCCCTTCAAGCTGTACGAAGGCGGCATACTGAACGACGTCGCGCTGAACATCATCCTCGCGAACGTCCGACAGCCCGAGATGAACCGCGCCGACCTCATGGCGCTGGTGGCCGCGTGCCGCACCGGAGCGCAGCGCATCCGCGATCTGTGCGAACGCTTCGGTACTAACACGTACCTCGCGGGCACTCAGGCGTTGATGAAACGCACCTACAACGCCATGAAGTCGCTCATCTCCCAGGTCATCCCCGAAGAGCCGCAGGACTTCGAGGATTACGTGGACGACGACGGCCGCGGCTTCGGTCCTTACAAGGTCAAGGTCACGATCTGGCGCAAAGGCGACAAGGCCTACTTCGATTACACCGGCACCGACCCGCAGTCGGAGGGCCCGATCAACTACTACCTCAACGAGCATCTCCTCAAGATGTTCATCGGCGTCTACCTGATCATGACCCACGACCCGTGGATCCTGTTCAACGACGGCTTCTACTCGCTTATCGACATCCACATCCCCGAAGGCTCGCTGCTCAAGCCGCATCATCCGGCCGCCCTCTCCTGCCGCACGCATCTCCTCGGACGTCAGTTCGACATCCTCGGTGGCGCGTTGTGCAAGAAGGCGCCGCAGTTCCTCACCGGTGCTGGCTGGGGGTCGTCGCCGCACATGATCTACAGCGGCTATGACTCCGAAGGAAAGTGGTTCAACGCGTTCGAGATCGGTTTCGGCGGCATTCCCGCGAGGCCCTTCGCGGACGGCATGGACGGTCACGCCATGTGGCCTCTCTTCACCAACCAGCCGGCTGAACTCATGGAGACGTACTACCCCATGCGCGTCGAGGCCTACACATCGGTCATCGACTCAGGCGGTGCTGGCTACCATCGCGGAGGCAACGGCCTGCTGAAGGTCTATCACTTCCTCGCGGAGGGCGAAGTCTCGATCCACGACGATCGCTGGCTCACGTATCAGTGGGGCGTGAACGGCGGCTCGAAGGCCATGCGCGGAAAGAAGTGGCTGAAGAAGGTCGATGGCTCGATCGAGTACGTGGCTTCGAAGTGCGACCACGTGAAGGTGTTCCCCGGTGACGAATTGTTCTATCAGACCTGGGGAGCGGGCGGCTACGGCGATCCGCTCACTCGCGAGACCGCTCGCGTGCAGAAGGACGTGCGGTTCCGGCTCGTGTCGCCGGAGAAGGCGCGGGATGAGTACGGAGTCGTCATTGACGCGAGATTCGTGGTGGATGAAGAAGCCACGAAGAAGCTCCGCGCGGAGATCGCGAGTAAACGCGGCCCGGCCGTGCCCTTCGACATGGGTCCGCCCCTCGCCGAGATCCTGAAGAACTGCAAGGCTGAGACGGGCCTCGAGCCGCCGAAGCCGCCGGTCTTCAAGCAGATCGTCAAGATGCCGATCTACAAATCGAAGCCCTCGATGTCGAAGCTGGTCCTGAAGAAGCGGGTGGCGTAGCGGCCGGCCGCGCCGGAGGTGACGGCCACTCGCCCCTTGGCGCTAACGAGAAATGAGCCACTTGTGCTCACGAAAAATGGGCCACCCTACAGCCGTGGCGCGCGCCACAAATTGGCGCGCGCCAACCATTCTCCGTTCGCTGCTATCCCTCGTGCGCGAAGACGGTGTGAGTCACGTGGGCATCGCGTTCGATCATGTGATCGAGTCGTTCCGCAATGAGCTTTTCAAGGGATACAAAACCGGTGAAGGCATCCCCGAAGACCTGATGTCACAATTCCCGATGGCCGAGCGCGCCTCGCATGCGCTCGGAGTCGTGACCTGGGCGATGGTCGATTTCGAGGCGGACGACGCTCTCGCGACCGGAGCCGCGCGCTGGGCCCAGGCGCCAGACGTCGAGCAGGTTCTGATCTGTACGCCCGACAAAGACCTGGCCCAGTACGTGACCGAAAGACGCGTGGTGCGCCTCGACCGGATGCGCCGTCTGTTGCTGGACGAAGCCGGCGTCATCGCCAGGTTCGGCGTGCCTCCCCGCTCGATCCCCGACTGGCTGGCGCTCGTAGGCGACTCCGCGGACGGAATCCCCGGCATACCGCGCTGGGGTGAGAAAGGCCACCACGTTGCTCGCACGCTTCGGCCGGATCGAAGACATCCCGGACGATCCAAGGCTTTGGGGCGTCAGCGTGCGAGGTGACACCTCACTCGCTTCGAACCTGGCGGTCCGCCGCGAAGACGCGGCACTCTACAAGCGGCTGGCGACGCTTCGCACCGATGTACCGCTCACCGAAACGCTCGAAGACCTCGAATGGAGGGGCGCCCGGCGTGACGAGCTCCAGGCGTTGTGTCGCGAGATCGACGACGAGGACTTCCTCTCCCGCGTTCCGCGGTTCCGGGATTAGGAACGTCCACCGCGTTCCCGCGCGAGACACTCAGGCATTGAGCTCCGGACAGACGTGATCGGGCCTTGGTGTATAAGGACATCAAACTGAGGGAGACTACGATGAGCAGACTATCCAAAACCTTCGTCGCCGGGTTGCTTCTTTCCGCCTTTTCATCTTTCGCACTGGCGGACGGCCGAATCATCCAGATAGATTTTTCAGGGCCGGATGATCCAAGTCACCCGGATGTCTTGCAAATCACGATTGAGGGCGGGTTCAACGTTGCGGGCTGCGATTCGACTTATGCGGCAATCAGAAATGACAGCAGGAGACAGCACCTGATCAGCTTTGCTCTCGCCGCGTATGAGTCTGGACGACCCGTAAAGGTGTTGCTGAATCCTTCCGACCGGTACTTTCCGAGTCCAACTTCGCCCAACAGTCGCTGTACTATTTCCAGAATTTCAAACCAATAAGCCGCCGACACTCGCGGTCATGAAAGCCTCGAAGCAAGCTTGGCTCACCGCCTTCTGTGCGGTCGCTGTGCCGGCTGCCGCGCAGCCGCAGCTCACGCTCGACTTCCCGGCCCTGGCGCAGCGCATAGTCAGGCAGCTCGACTTGAAGCCGGGCGAGAAGGTGCTGTCCCTCGCACACCCCGGCCTCTTCGAAGCGCTCATCCCGCACCTGCGCTACGAGGTCATGAAAGCGGGCGGGGTGGACCTGGCGTGATCGACGTGATGGCGGAGCCGGTGCCCGCGGGCTGGGACCTATCCCTGATGTCGAAGCTGGTGTTGAAGAAGCGCGTCGCGTAGCCGCGCAGGCAACTCCCGTGACGCCGACCCCCAGTCGGAGGGGCCGGCGAGGGTATCATCCTCGGGGATCCGGCACGGCGCCGTGCCCAATCCTGAGAGAGGTTCGTTGAACATGCAGAGAGCGCACCGGTTCCTGGCCCCGTTCGGCGCCGTTCTTTTGGCTGCTTGCGGGTCGACGTCCCCCGCCCCACAGCCTGCAGCGCCCTCCGCTGCACCGGCCGCACCGACGAGCACGCCGGCCGCACCGGCCCCAACCTCATCCCTCCCGTCTTCCTGTCGCGCGTTCCCGCCGGCGACCGGGACGGCCGCGGGTTGTCGCCAGGAGCCGCCCGACTTTCTGAGAGCGGTGAGCGATGCCGTGTCTGCCGCGCAGAACGCAACGGTCGTGGATCCGGACTCGAAGGAATCCTACGTTCTGGTTCAGAACGGCATCATCCAAAGCCCGAACACGTACTTGAAGATGATCATCGACAATCTGGACCGGCAGGGCTTGTGCGCCGTCTACGACGGCGAGGAGCTCACCGTTCGCAACTCAAACGGCTTCACCGAGCTGTTCGACATCATTACCTCAAACGGAGGCTCCTGGATCAAGTACATGTCCACATGCAGCCCGGCCACACCCCTTCCGGCCATCGTGACGCCCCCCGTCCAGGATCCGGAGTGCAAACTCCCCCCGAGCAAGGACACCTACTGCAATCGCTCGGGATCCATGTACGGGGGCGACGTGTCCGACACCCTGGACGAGCTGATCGCCCAGGAGCGCCAGCTCGCGAACCCTCTGATCTTCGACTTCGGCGATCGGCTGGGTGGAGTGGACAACGGCTGGAAGATCACGAACGTAGCGCTGTACTTCTCGGAACTGCGCAAGAAACTCCGAGCGAAGGGTTTCTGCAGCATCTACAACGGAGACGACGAGTTGTTCATCAAGAAAGGGACCAACCGCCTCTCCGAGCACTGGGACCTGTTGAAGGCCGAGGGATACAGCATACGGCTGTTGGGCGCCGCCTGCCACGACGCGGCCTTCTGATCGGACCGCCACCGGATGCGACTCGCCCCCTCTCTCGCCATCCTGACCTCGCTCGCTGCCGTGGCATCCGCTCAGATGTCCGGCGCCTCGGCCATCTCCGAGGAAGAAATCCTGCGCCACTTCCAGGCCATCGTGCGGATGAACTCGACGGACCCGCCGGGGAATGAGACGCAGGTCGTCGGCTACCTGAAGGGCGTGCTTGAAGCCGGGGGCATTCCGGTCGAAATCTTCTCGATCGAGCCTGACCGTCCGAACCTCGTGGCCCGGCTCAAAGGGACTGGAAAGAAGCGGCCGCTCCTGATGATGGGCCACAGCGATACCGTCAACATCGACGAGAAGAAGTGGACACATCCGCCCTTCTCCGCCGCGCGCGCGGACGGTTACATCTACGGCCGCGGCGCCATCGACGACAAGGACAATGTCACCGCGGGCCTGACGACGCTGCTGTCCTTGAAGCGTCGGAACGTGCCGCTCGACCGAGACGTGATACTGCTCGTGGAAGCGGGCGAAGAGGGAACGACCCGCGTCGGCATCAAGTTCATGGCCGAGCAGCATTTCGCCCAAATCGACGCCGAGTACTGCCTGGCGGAGGGCGCGAACGTCGTCCGCGGCGGAGGAGCGGTGAAGTTCGCGGGCGTTCAGACCCTCGAGAAGATCCCCCGCGCCATCGAACTCACGGCGCGCGGCGTCTCGGGTCATGCGTCCGTTCCGTTGCGGGCCAACGCGGTGGTGCGCCTCTCCGCCGCGGTGGCGAAGATCGGCGTCTGGAAACCGGAGATTCGGCTCAACGACACTACGCGCGCCTACTTCACGCGGCTCGCCACGGTCACGACGGGCGAGGAGTCGGCCCGCTACCGTGCCGTGGTCTCCGGTGATCCCAAGGTGCTTGAGACCGTCGACGAGTGGTTCCTCTCGAACGAGCCGCGCACCGCCTCGACGCTCCGAACTTCCGTGTCGCCGACCATCCTTCAAGGGGGCTATCGCGTGAACGTCATTCCCTCCGAGGCCAAAGCGACGCTCGACGTGCGCGCCCTCCCCGACGAGGATCCCGCGAAGTTCCTCGACATAGTCCGCGGCGTTATCGGCGACCCGAACGTCGAGGTCGCGTACGCCTCGCGTGATGTGCGGCCGTCGTTCGCCCCGACCCGACTCGATTCGGACGCGATGCTCGCGATCGAGGCCGCAGTGAAGCGCAACTACAACACGACGACGATCCCGATGATGAGCACCGGAGCCACCGACATGGCGTACCTGCGCGCCAGGGGAATGCAGTGTTACGGCATCGGCCCTGGCCTGGACGCCGAGGATGGCCCCAAAGGCTACGGCGCGCACTCGGATCAGGAGCGGATTCTCGAAAGCGAGCTTTATCGCTTCGTTCGTTTTCAGAACGACATCGTTGAATCGCTGGCGAAGGCCCGCTGAGAGTAAGTGCTCCTGAGGGACGCGCAGCCGCAGTCGCCACCGGCTCCCGTGCGAAAATCAAAAGGTCATGCGAGATCGCGCCCGCTTCCTCGCTGCTTTCGTCAGGCGGCCCTTCGACACGGGCTCCATCACGCCCAGCTCGGCGCAACTCGCTCGCGCCATGGTCGAGGACATGGGGATCCCCGAAGCCGACACCGTGATCGAGATCGGACCCGGAACCGGCGTCTTCACCCGCGTGATCGAGGAGCAACTGAAACCGGACGCCCGTTTTCTCTGCTTTGAGATCAACCGCGAACTGGCGGACAGGCTTTCCCATCGGTTCCCACGGGTTCAGGTCGTGAACGACTCGGTCGAGAATCTGGATCTCCATCTCAAGGCGGCGGGGCGCGAAGGGGTGGATGCGGCCATCTGCGGCCTGCCCTGGGCGGCCTTTTCGCCCGAGCGCCAGCAACGGCTGCTGGACTCGACCGTCAAAGCCCTCAAGCCGGGAGGGCGGTTCGCAACCTTCGCGTATTCACACGCGGTGTGGCTTCCGCAGGCGCGCCAGTTCCGTGAACTGCTGGATTCGCGATTCGACCGCGTCGAAACGTCGAAGGTGGTGTGGCGGAACATGCCGCCCGCTTTCGTCTACCGCTGCCGCAAATAAGGATAGGGAGCCGTCTTATTTGAGGAGGTAACTCATCATCCGGAAGCCGCGTGTCCCGTCCTTGATCAGGGTGACCGACTCGGCGCCGTCCTTGTGCTTCTCGAAGAAGGAGGTGAAGCGGATGGTGATGTACTTGCCAGGAGGCAGGTTCGGGAGGCTCGTTCGAATCTCGTGATTCAGGAAGGTCCGCGAGATCAGCTGGCCCATGGTCGGACGCGCGCCGCCGAGGCCTTTGGCCCAGTCGGCCTTGGTCTGCGCCTTTTGAAACGACGTCGCGGCTTCGTCCCAGGTCGCCTCGAACTTCGAAGCGTCCACCAGAGCCAGCCAGTCCATGGCCGCCTTCCTCGCGAGAGCCACATCAGGATCGGATTGGGCGGTGGGCGCCGCCGGAGCCGCGACCACGCCCGAAAGAGGGGCGAGGACCACCAAGGAGGCCACCAGGTAGACGAGGCGGAGGGAGCTCAAGAAGGGTTCTCTCATGGCTTCATTATAGGGATAGCGGCTCGAAGAGACGCTACACTTCGTCCCCGCTGGATCCCATTCTGGAGGAGTCACGATGTCTTTCTTGAACACCGTCGTCGGAACCGGTGTGCTCTCGGCAAGCCTCTTCGCCGCCCCTCACCCCGCCTTGGCTCAGACTCAACCGGCTGCGCCTCCACCCGCGGACGACCCGGTCGCGACGCTGGTCAAGCACCTGGAGCTTGAGAAGTACAAGGCGACGATCAAGGGTCTGACCCAGTTTGGCGATCGGCGGCAGGGCACGGAGCGCAATCGACAGGCCGTCGACTGGATCGAGGCCCAGCTCAAGAGCTACGGTTGCACGAACACCGAACGGATCAAATACGACTTCACCCAGCCCACGCCGAGGCCGACGCCGGCGCCGGGCGCTTCGCCGCTGGGGCCTCTTCCCATCGCCACCGCGCGACCGGGAGTCCCGCGCGGTGGTGGTTTGGGCGGCCCGCCGGGCCAGGGCGGCAGCACGCTCTTCGGCAATCGCGGACGGACGGGCGTCAACAACGATTCCATGCTCCAGGCCGACGAGCGCCTTCGCGCCTTGAACGCCGAGCCCACGCCGCCCGGAACGACGCCGCGCGAAGAGGTGTACTGCACCAAGATCGGCAGGACCCATCCAGAAGAGATGTACATCGTGGGCGGCCATATGGATGGCATCGGCTGGGGAGAAGCCGCGAATGACGATGGGTCCGGCACGGCGCTCGTGATGGAGCTGGCGCGCGTCTTTCACCAGCCCGGGGTCGAGACCGAGCGGTCGATCCGCTTCGCCCTTTGGAACAATGAAGAGTCGGGTTTGAATGGCGCGGCGGCCTACGTCGCGCAGCGGAAGGATCTGCAGGGCATAGAGGAGCCCAAGGGGTCGGGCAAGTACCCGGAGCCAAAGTGGCTGGGGATGGTTCAGCACGACATGATGATGTGGGACCACGGCATGCCGACCCCTCAACTCGACGCTGCCGGCAAGCAGGTTCAAGACGCGAATGGCCGAGGGGTGTTTGTCTCGCTCAAGGAACAGCGCCTGGAGGCCGATGTGAATATCGAATTCCAGTCCATCGCAAAACAGGCCGAGGCCGCGGCCCGACTCGCCTGGTTCTTCCGCGCCGCAAACGACAAATACGCCACCGACTATCCGGCCGCGGTCGGCTTTCACATGACGAACACCGACTCGACGCCTTTCATGGATCTGATCCCCGCCATCAGCCTGCGCGAGAACGAGCGCGGCATGCACATCGGAGCGGGCTGGGATCCGAACTGGCATCAGCCCTCCGACGTGTTCTCGACCTATTCCGACAAGGACTTCCGCCTCGGGCTGAACGCGGCGCAAACGACGCTCGCAGCCATCGCTCAACTCGCAGGCGCAACCGTCAAGAAGTAACCTTCGGACCATCGGCGCGCGTAACTCAAAACTTGATCGAGTACCGGACGAACATGTTTCGGCCCGCGGCGTCGAGGCCCCAGTTCGGTCCACGATAGTTTTGGTCGGTCAGGTTCTCGATATCGACGGTGATCTGATGCCTTTTGGCAATGGTCCACCCGGCGCGGATGCCAAACACCCTGTAACCGTGCACGGTCGGGTAGAGCGAATTGGTGGCGCCCTGGGGGCCGAGGACGCGCGTGATGATCTGCGTGAGGGTTTCTCCGGTGGCGATCAGGGTGTCGTCCGCGGTGCCGAAGCGCGCGTCGGCTCCCGCGGAAGTGTAGCCACGGGCTTTCGCACCGTTGTTGAAAAAGGCGGTGATGCCGCTTCTCGATCGCGAAGAACCGGTGCGGCGGTCGCCGAGGTCGAGGGTCGACAGCCGCGTCTGTTCCGCAGCCAGGTGCGCGTACGGCTCGATGTAGAACGGCGGCGTCTGGTGGGTCCAGCGGAGGGAAATCCACGCCTCCGGGTTCGGGATTCCGCCTTCGATGTTGGGCGGGGCTCCCGTTTCCGAGAGTGCCGCGTGGAGGTACGTCGCGGACGTCCGCAGGGCCAGCGAGTTCCAGATCTTCATCTTGCCCTCGTGCTCGATCCCCCAGATCCGAGAGTTTTCCTGATTCGCGCGGATCAGAACCGGGCTGGAAGAAAGGCCCACGAAGACCACGCCACCTGGAAGCTGACTGGTGATGACCTCGCTGCCGATAAACTGCCCGACGGCTCCCGGGGGCAGGATGGCCGCGTACTTCTCGATGTTTCCCTTGAGGTCATTCCAGAACACAGTCATGCGGGTTTCAATCGGACCGCGGTTCAGATGCGCGCCAAACTCCCAGGTCAGGCTGGTCTCGGGACGGAGGACAGCAACGCTCCTTGAGGTGGAGACTGCCGATGCGTCTGCGGTGGTTCCAATCTGCGCGGTCAGAGCCGTCACCGAATCGTAGGACGCCTCGAAACCAGCGCCAGTGAGTCCGAGGGTGGCGAGATCGGTGATGTGGGGCGCCCGGAATCCCCGGCCGATGTGCGCGATGGCCCGAAAACCCTCGGCCAGTTCGTAGGTCCCGCCGAGCCGGAACGTGACGGAGGACGCGTCCAGCCGGTCATCGGGCCACAGCGGTCGCCCGTTGACCACGGGAGCCGTGGCGGCGAGCGACTCATAGGCGGCAAACGATGCCCGGAGCGCACCCACGAGGTGGGCCTTCGGCGATGGATCGAAAGAATCCTGCAGGTAGAGGCCGCCACTGCGGTACCGGGCGCCATCCGGCACCCGGCCTCTTCGAAGAGTGGCGACTCCGGTGGCGGGGTTCTCGGCAAAAGAAACGCCTCGCACGTGCTCGAAGGACAGGTCGCCTCCCAGGGACACCGCGTGCGCGCCGAGCGCCTTCTGGGCACGCAGCTGAACCGCGTTCGTCGCCGTTCGTTCCGGCTCGTGATTGATGGCCGCGGCCGGGTTTCCATTGCCGCCCTGATTGACGCGCTCTTCGAATTGAGCGTTGAACGAGTAGGAGGCGCTTAGAAGGTCGACAAATCCGGGATTGAGATGCTCGAGGCGGAACGACGCGATATCCGTTTTGAGGTCGCGTACGTCGGCGATCAGGTTGCCATCGCCGCCCAGAAGCTGGTCGTAGCGCTTCGAGCCATCGATCTGGCCACGCATGTAGGTTCCAAAGATCCGGAGGTTGGGTGTGGCCGACCAGGCCGCCCGCAGGGAACCTCCGTACTGGTCGAAGTCTGTGTCCGGCAACCGGTCGCCTTGAACGGAGGACGAGGGGATCGAGAAGAAGCGCGTCACCACATGATGGGAGTCAAGGCCCTCTCCGGTCCGGATGGCGCCCACGATGCGGCCGGTGCCCGACGCCACCAGAGAGAAGCGGCGCGAGGACCAGGCGAGGTTGGCGTCCGCGCCGCCGCTGCGGTCAGCCGATCCGGCCGAGACCGAGGCGCGCCCCGAGACCCGGGACCCCTCGGTGGTGAAGACCGGAGCTCGGGAGAAGAGCTGGACGCTGCCGCCCATGGCGTCGGATCCGTACTGAGCGCTCGAGGGTCCGCGCGTGACTTCGGCCGATTCGATCAGCGAAGGGTCGAGAAGGTTGAAGAAGGTATTCACACCCCCCCGCGCCGCCGCGTTCGAGAAGCGGATACCGTCGATGAACAGGCTTACCTTCGCTCCGGTCAGGCCGCGAATGAAGATCGCTCCCAGCGTAGGCGAGGTGCGCTGCCAGTGAAGGCCCGCCTCCTCATTGCCGATCTGAGCGAGCGTCGTTTTCGCCCGGCCATCGATTTCTTCCCTGGAAACGGCATTCGTGGACTGAGGGGTGCGCGACCTCTCCTGCGCCACCCCGGCTTCGGCGCTTACGATGACATCCTCCCTGAAATGAGCCGGCTCGGCAGTTCCCGTACGGATCCTCACGATCGCGACGTCTATCGAGTCAGTCACCACCAGGACCGCGGCTCCGATCTCGCCCTTGGCATCGGAGACCGTCACCCGATGTCGGCCGCGAGGGAGCCGGGGGACGGTGACCAGCCCGTCGCTTGAGGCGGTTGTGTTCGCGAGAGAAGTGCCGGCCGCGGAGGCGATGCGAACCTGGACATCGCCGAGCGGTTTTCCACTCTCGTCCTGAACCCTCAACCGGGTTTCTTGCGCTTCATCGGCCAAGGCCCTGAGGGTCAAGGCCTTGGGCAAAAAGAGAGCAGAAGTGATCGCAGGAACGCCCGCCTGCACTGCGACGCTGAGAAGAAAAGCCCCGAGGCCGGGTCGCTGGCGCATCCGCAGACGATACCGGCGCCCCGGCGTCTACTACCAGTGATGGTAACCGCGGCTCATCCGACCGCGGCCGGCCCAATCCAATGTGACCGTCAGCCTGCGTTCGACGGCTGACCTTCACTGCGCGCTGCTAGGGCGCCAGGAGCCGGCCGACTCCTTCGGTGAAGGCGTGAACCTGCTCAGACGCGATCACGCCCGTGCAGCAGAGCACGAGGACGGCCGCGACCAGTATCCACGTTCGCGGCGAGAAGCGGATCACGCCTTCGGTATCCAATGGATTTGCGAGCGACTGGACTCGCGCCTCCAGATCCGCTTGGCTCGAAAACGCGGAGGACACCGCCATGTCCATCATCGTTTCCGCGGGGAGACGCCTATGGGTTCTGAGGCGGGCCACCTTCAACAAGGCGGAGGCGAGATCGAGCGCCACTTCGCGGTTACCGCGACGGGCGACCACATCCGCGGCAAATTCGCAGGCCCTGGAAAAGGCGCGCCGCCATGGATCGTCCAGACGGACCAGTTGGAGAAAATCGGGGCAGGAGCCCATCCACAGGAGTCGAAGCGGGTCGCGCGCAGTCGCGTGGCTCACCTCGTGAGCGAGGGCTGCGGAAAACTCTTCCGGCTCAAGCGCCTTCATGACATCGGTCGAGGCATAGATGGTGGGCCGCAGGTAACCGCCTACGCAAAGAGCCAGATCCTCACCCAGCACCTCCACCACGTCGAAGGGCGCCTGGACCCCCGGCGCGTTCCGGCCGCGACGGCGCCAGGAGAGCAGGCGGTCCCGCGTCCTCACGAACATCCGCAAGGCGCGATGAAGACCCTGGAGAATCGGGAGCAGGGCCACGAGGGCCAGGGCGAGAAGGGTCCCCGAAACGATCTCGCCGGCGTCCGACGGCTCATGACGCCACCACGCCGGAAGGAAGACGAGGGCGGTGAGCACACCCGCCACACCCACCGGCGCGAAACGAGCGAACAGGATCGCATTCGTCCGTCGATCGGGCGCCACCCGGGCGAGGTTCGCGAGGAGCCACGGGGTCAGGAGGAGAAGAAGCATGTCCAGGGCGGCCATCAGAAGGCCAAAGACGACGATGAGTACGGTCACGCCGTAGGGCGTCATCGTCGCTCCTCCGCTTTACGCACCTGGCGCAAAGCCCGCTTCTTCTCTCGCACGAGACGGTCGAGCGCATCAAGCCATTCGGGATCCTGCGATTCGAGGGCGTCCACCAGCGCGGCGAGGGCCAGGTCACGCGTGTCCGTCCCCGCATTGATATCCGAAACCGCGGTCTTGAGCGCCTGCACGCCGAGATCGGTGCGCGACAGCCTCGCGCGATAGACAAAGGCCCGGCCCCTTGGCTCGCGAGTGGCCAGGTTCTTCTTGAAAAGCCGATCGAGGGTAGTCATCAGCGTTGTGTACGCCCAGGGTCCGTCGAGGCGGGCCGCGACCTCGCGGACGCTCACTGCTTCTTCGCTCTGCCAGAGGGACTCCATAACCTGCGCCTCAAGGCGGCCCAGGACGATGGCGCGCGCGCCCTTGAGCGGCTCGTTTTTGGCGGGGCCCGGCCGGTCCATGGCGCGAAGAATAGCCTCTCACGCCTCGCTCTTGTTTCTGTGCCCAGCCCCTTACGCTAGATTGAGTCATGGACTCAACCGGAACTGACAACGGCCGCGACGCGGCCCTTGATCGCGCCCATGACATCGCCCGCGTGTTCCTGAAGTCTCTGCCCGAGCGTCCGGTCGGACCTCGAGCCACTTTTGAAGAGTTGGTCCAAGCCCTCGGCGGTCCGTTGTCCGACTCCGGCGACGAGCCGGCGCGCGTGGTCGAAGCACTCGCGAAAGCAGTCGAGCCCGGTCTCGTCGGTTCCGCCGGACCGCGTTACTTCGGCTTCGTCATCGGCGGGAGTGTTCCGGCCGCCCTCGCCGCAGACTGGCTGACCGCGACGTGGGATCAGAACGCAGCATTGAACATCGCATCGCCCGCGGCCGCGGCCGCCGAGGCGGTGGTCGCCGAATGGATCAAGGACCTGCTGGGACTTCCCGTCTCGTCGGCGGTCGGCTTTGTGACGGGATGCCAGATGGCGAATTTTTCAGGCCTCCTCGCCGGGCGTCACGCGGTGCTGGCCCGCGCCGGCAGGGATGTGGAGAAACACGGACTGCAGGGAGCGCCTGAAGTCCAGGTGGTGATCGGCGAAGAGGCTCATGCCACCATCCTTTCCGCCCTGCGGTTACTGGGTCTCGGAGAAGCGCGCGCTCACCGCGTCGCGGCCGACCGGCAAGGCCGGATGATCCCGGAAGCGCTCAGAGCAACCCTGGCCCCGCTCCGCGGACCGATCCTGGTGGCAGCACAAGCCGGGAATGTCAGCACCGGGGCCTTCGATCCGCTGGATGAGATCGCGACGATCACTCACGCCAGGGAAGCCTGGCTTCACGTCGATGGCGCATTCGGTCTGTGGGCCATAACCGACCCCGCGCGCCGCCACCTGCTGCGCGGTGTAGGCGAGGCCGACTCGTGGGCCACCGACGCCCACAAGTGGCTGAACGTTCCCTACGACTCCGGAATCGTGATCGTGCGGGAGAGCGCGCATTTGAGCGCCGCGATCACGAAGAGCGCCGCTTACCTGATTCGGTCCGCCGGGGCCGCGCGTGACAATCACGACTTCACGCCGGAGTCCTCGCGGCGGGCCCGTGGCTTTGCTCTTTGGGCCGCCCTGCGCAGCCTGGGGCGATCAGGAGTCGGCGCCATGGTCGGCCGCTG
>JANLWV010000224.1:0-2669 GCA_031364765.1 Vicinamibacteria bacterium | reverse complement strand
GCAACCCGAGGGCCATGCAGCAGAATGTCATCTTCATTGTTGATCCTCCAACCTCGTTTCCGCCGAAGTGGCCACGGTGCAACTGCCCGTCCAACACTTAATCAACAGGTCTGGTGATTGGGATAACGGCAGGTCTGGTGATTTCGATAATGGCTGCGCGGGTTTGCTGCCGATTTCTGAGCTGTTTCGAGCCAAAGCTATTTCCTCCAGAGGATTACACTCGTTTCCCTCAAGTCGAGTCAAGCCGTCGACCCCGGCCTTTGCAGGGTATGCGGATATTGGCCGTTCTGGGGCAGGTGCTCAAAGGGACTCTCAACGCCCTGCTCGCCGCGATTCAGGACGTGGGTGTAGATCATGGTGGTGGAGACATCGGCGTGGAGATGAGTGGCGAAGGAATGTCGCAGGGAATGGCAGCTCGCCGCTTTGACGGCGAGGACGTAGGCGTTGGGGTTCGCGTTGGTCGCTTCTCGACGGGTCGTTCAGGTTGGTGCTTCGGTACGTTCTGCGATTCACGTGAACGATCCGAAGTCCCGTCTCCGAACGTGAACGACCTGACGTTCCGGCGTCGCAACGTGAATGTGAACGTCGACGCGGACGTGGACGCGAACGGTCCGCCGTTTCGGCTTCCGGTCACGATCGTGAACGGCCGTCCTCCCTCATCCGGCGGGCCCCGTGCTAATCTCCCCGCCTTCTCGTCAGAGCGCGCCGGAGTGGCGGAATTGGCAGACGCGCACGGTTCAGGGCCGTGTTCGCTTCGGCGAGTGTGGGTTCGACCCCCACCTCCGGCATGACCCTCTATGAAAAAAATCGTTAGTTCCGACGCCTTCCTAGGCCGCGTGGTCGGCCATCCTGCCGGATTCGCCTTCGTGAATCCCGTCCCCGGGAGCAAAGACTCCTCGCCCCATCCGACCCTCAAGGTCGATCTGGCCCTGCTTCACGGCGCGTGCCACGGCGACATCGTGATGGCCAGAGTCACCGGGAAGACGGACAAGGGTTTCTCGGGCGAAGTGGTGAAGGTGGTCGAGCACGCGGTGAAACGTGTGGTCGGCCGCTACGAAGTCTCTCGTGGCCACGCCCACGTGGTTCCCTTCGACCGGCGGCTCTTTCAGAACGTCCAGGCCTCATCGGCCGACCCAAGGATGAAGGTGGAGTCGGGCGACATGGTGGTCCTGAAGATCACGCGCACCGCAACCGCCAGCCGAGAAGCGGCGGGCGACGTTGTCGAGCGCCTCGGAAAGATGGACGATCCCGGCGTCGATCTCAAAGTGATCCTGGCCCAGTACGAACTCACCGCCGAGTTCCCGGCCGATGTGGTGGCCGAGACCGAAGCGGCGGCCGCGTCAGTGCCGGCGGCGGAAATCGCGAAGCGCATGGACTTCCGGCCGTGGACCACGATCACCATCGATCCGGAGACCGCGAAGGACCACGACGACGCGATCAGCATCGACCGTCAGCCGAACGGGAACTTCCTTCTCGCCGTCCACATCGCCGACGTGGCCCACTACGTCCGCGAAGGCTCGGCGCTCGACGCCTGCGCCTACGCCCGCGGCAACTCGGTCTACTTCCCGGGTTTCGTGGTGCCCATGCTGCCGCACGCCCTGTCGAGCCGGATCTGCAGTCTGGTCGAGGGCGAGGATCGCCTGACTCAAACCGCAGTGATGGAGGTGGATCAGCGCGGGCGGGTGGTCAAGGCGGACTTTTACGACGGCGTGATCAGGTCGGCCGGCAAGCTTGCGTACAAGGACGCCCAGGCCATCCTCGACGGCGATCAGGGGGCGCGAGAGAAGTTTGCCCGGGCCGTCAAGACGGTTGAGGTTTCAAAAGACCTGGCCCAGGTACTCAATCAGGCCCGCAAGGATCGTGGTTCGCTCGACTTCGATCTGCCCGAACCCGAGCTTCAGCTCGATCCCCTGGGCGTGGTGGAGAACATCACGTCAAACCCGCGGCTTTTCGCCATGCGGATGATCGAAGAGTTCATGCTCATCGCGAACGAAGCGGTGGCGAAGGCCCTCTCTGAGAAGAACGTGGCCACCCTCTATCGCATCCACGAGTCTCCCGACCCCGATCGTATGGAAGAGTATCTCGAACTCGTTCGGACGTTCGGGTACAAGGTCACGGCCGATCTCGAGCATCCGCAAGGGAAGGACTTCCAGAGGATCCTTCGGCAGGTCGAAGGCCGTCCGGAAGAGCGGCTCCTGACCTACCTCATGCTGCGGACGCAAAGACTGGCGCGCTATGCACCGGAGAATCTCGGCCACTTCGGTCTCGCGAGTGAGAATTATCTCCACTTCACGAGCCCGATTCGTCGTTATCCCGATCTGGTCGCCCATCGCGCCCTGCGCGCCCTGCGCCACGGCAAGGACCCGGCGGCCGTGACCTGGCCTCTCGAAGAGATGGCCGCGCATCTCGGTGAAAGAGAGCGCAAGGCTTCAGACGCTGAGCGCGACCTGATCGAGTGGAAGAAGGCGCGCTTCATGTCCGCCCGCCTGGGCGAGACGTTCGAGGGCATTATCGCAAGCGTCACCCCGTTTGGCCTCTTTGTTCAACTCGCCGACATTTTTGTCGAGGGTCTTGTGCACATCACCACGATGGCCGACGACTACTACATGTTCCGGGACACCGATCACGCGCTACGCGGCGAGCGAACGAAGCGGACGTACAAGCTCGGG
>JANLWV010000222.1:0-2508 GCA_031364765.1 Vicinamibacteria bacterium | reverse complement strand
TCCAGCTCTTGTCGGCCTCCGCGTCCATCAGGCCGCCCGCGTCTGACACCAGCACCACGCGGTGGCTCTTCCACACGGGCTCGAGGCCCATGTTGTCGTAGACGCCGCCGTCCGTAACTCGGAGGTCTGCGAGGATCTGCTTTCGCGCATCGGCGCTGACACCGGGCGTGCGGCCTCCTTTGAACCGAAGGGCGGCGCGGTCGATGCGCATCGGACCGAAGAGCGGCGGGAAGCAGGCCGAGGCGGCCACCGCCTGAGCCAGTGTGAAGCCTTCGGGCGGCGCGTAGCCGGCGAGGTAGGAGCCCACGCGATCGCGGTCGAAGATGAAGCTTGCGCCGAAGGCCATGTCGGTGGCGCAGAACACGAAGCGGGGGCGTTCGGGCAGGAGATTCAGCGTGCCTTTGCCGAAGATGCCTTCGAACTTCTCGATCATCTCGTTCACGGAATAGGCGCCGCGGAACCAGTTCCACGGGAGAAGGAACTTCTTCGCCATGGCACCGGTGCGGATGTCTTTTGAGGTGAGGTCGAGGAGGGGGCGGATGACATTGGCTTGGTAGTCGAGAGCGGGGATTGCTTCGGGGCCCAAGGCCAGGCTGGCGCGCGCGGCCGCGTCTCGACGGCCTTCTCGCAATGACGGGGCTTGGGCCAAGGCCCACTGGGCGGCGGCGATGCTGCCGCCGGAGACGGAGGCCACGGTGTCGAAGTCCGGGCGGGTGGCGATGCCGAGTTCGAAGAGGCGTTGGATGGCGCCGAGGTGGAAGAGCGTGGCGCGGAAGCCGCCGCCGGAGAGGCACAGGCCGATGCCGCGTCGCTTGGACGGCGGCGTTTCGCCTTCGGAGTCGGTGATGGGGAAGTCGGCGTCGGGCGCCATGGGAGTGGCGCGATGTTAGCGGCTGCGTGTTCGTACCCGGCTGTGACGGGTCGAGGTCCAATCAGCTGGTTTGGGGAATCACCGCTACGGACGAGTACGAGTAGGAGCACGTGTACGTGTACGGCATGGAGATTGTCAGTGACGTAGGGGGAATCAGCGCCCCAGGATCACGGCGATCCCCGACAGCACAAGCTCCGTCTTCGCCGCCGAAAGCCTTCCCGTCCGTTCGGTCAGGACCGACTTGTCCAGGGCGATGCTTTGGGAGACGTTCGCCACCGAATCTTTTGTAAGGCCAGTCATTCTGGATGTGAGAAGGACATTGCCGGGCGCGTCGGCCCACCGCAGGTTGCTGGTGAGCGGCACACACACCGTCGTGGCGATCCGGCTGCGGTTCAAGGCCTCGCCTTGAACCACGATGACCGGGCGGCGAAATCCCGGACCCGAGCCTGACGGTTCAGGCAGGTCCGCCCACCAGACATCGCCTTGGGAGATCACCACTCGCTCTTCGTCAGGACGCGTCGCGAGGCTGCGGCAGTAAACGGCTCCACTGGCTCTTTGACCGCGTCGCAGACGCGGTTCATCGCATCGGTCACCTCATCGGGAGCGTGACGCGACACGTACTCCCGCAACGCGCGACTGTAGACCTCGCTTCTGGATTGCCGCATACGGCGCGCCCAACCCTCCGCCCGCTCGAAAATGTCGTCCGGAATCGAAACCGCAGTCTTCATACCAAAAGTATAACCACGAGATCGTCATGAACCCCCTCAGGCTCGCATCTGATGGTTCAGGACGCTCAGACGGCCGACGCCGGCCGTACTCGTGCGCTCCGTACTCGTACCTCGGCTGTGACGGGTCGAGGTGCAATCAGCTGGTCAGGGGCATCACCGCTACGGACGAGTACCAGTAGGAGTACGTGTACGGCAAAACAAGAACCGTCCTACTCCTGGGGACCTCATCTCGCCCATTTGTGCCGTAGTCTTCGCGGGTTGACGAATCGCGTCGGTCCGAAAGGCCAGAATAGAGGACACCTGAATGAAAGAAGACTCGAAAGACTTCATCTGCTTCTACCGACCAGCCGTCAGCCACACTCTGACGTGGGACGCCGAGCACGGCGATAGGGAGGCTCAGGCGGCTCTTGGGCGCCTCTACTTCGAAGGCCGCTCCGAACACGCCAACACCGATACGGGCAAGGGCCTCATAGTGTCGTCATTCACACCAGCCTTCGAGCAGGACCTTCCCCAGGCCGCGAGGTGGCTCCGGAAGGCGGCCCGTCAGGGTCACCTCGAAGCGAAGCGCCTCCTTGAGATCGTGCTCGCGAAGGCCAAGGGCATTCATTAGCCTGAGCAGAAGGAATAGCCTGTGAGTACTCTCGTGAGTTCTGTGACATCTCCGCCTTCATGAGCGAAACCGCTGACGCGACCTTGAGCCAACGAGCGGCAGCGTCATTGTGGCCGCAGTGTATTTCCCGAGGCTCAGCTTGCACGGTCACGCGATTGTTCGTTCGCCAGGCGGCTGCATCATTGACGCTCGCGCCCGGTCCGTGAAACGCCTTCTTCGGCGCGGAGACACGCCTTGATGTTTCGGTAGGCCTCAGTGATGACGGCCTCCAGCGCCAAGGGGTCCAAAGGAGTCAATGG
>JANLWV010000212.1:0-3822 GCA_031364765.1 Vicinamibacteria bacterium | reverse complement strand
TTTGTGGAGTAGCTCCTCGCTGCGGTTGAGGCCCTTCGTCCCCGAGACCTCGAAAGCATCCTGGATGCCCAGCGGATTGAGAACGAAGGCGAAGGTGTTCTCGAATCGACGCTTCCAGGGGTCGCCCGAGCGGGGCTCTTGAGCGTGAGCCGCGCCCGACATGAGGACGACCAGAAAGGTGACCCTCGCCAACCCGGGCCCTGCGGGCAGGCGCCGCCTCGAACGAATACGGATCACGTCGTCTCCCGGGAAGGTTCTGGTCGCTGGTCTCATCGGATGCGTTCCCAACCCTAGCTGCTAGCGGACGGCATCCTGGGCGTAGGGCGTGGCCAGACTGCCCGGAGGCACGGGTCGGAATTCGACGTCGGCGCCCTGGCCCCGAACCGTAAGGTAGCCGTCGACGAGATAGGGTAGGAACTTACGGCGGAACGGAATCTCTCGGACGCACAACTGAACCCTCCCGCCAGGAGGAACGCGTACCCAGGTCATCTGGTTGGCCTCCAGAAACTCGATCGAGCACCTGCCGCGACTAACGACACTTCCAAAGTACAGGCGCCCCTCTTGAACCCTGAAGCCAAGGTCGACTCCTTTTTTCGAATAGGCGCAGATCACCCACAGTCCTCCTCCGTCGGGGTGATCCTTACGGATAAACGGTATCTTGCTTCCCGGAGGGTAGTGCGGAAGCTCTCCTGCGCAGACGTCGCCAAAGCTGGCCACGGAGGGGACGACCCGAGTCTCTTTCATATATTCTTCGAAGAGTTCGCCGGTGATTGAGAACCCAAAATGGGTGAAGCCGAAGTTGATAACGGGGATGTCGCGAGCGAGCAGCCACCGGTGCGACCTGAAGTTGCCGAATGTAGTCAAGTTGTTGGCGTTGATGACATACAAGCCGGGGGTAACCGTGGCCTGATCGACGATCGCGGCGAGCTGGCTTTCCTTCACATACCGGGCAAGGCGCTCCCGATTCTGGCCATAGTCAAGGTTTGAGTCGGCGGTGTACCGATAGGCCCGGCTCTTGGGCCAGACCGAAAGGTTTGTGAAGGCTATGGGGTCGCCCCAATACGGCAGTCTTTCGGCTATGGCGAACGCCGCCATTGGAACCACCCACCAGGCGCGGCGGGTGGGCGCCCGTGCCAGGCCCATAGCGGCGAGGGTTGAGGCCAGAAGCACGCAGGGAAGCGCGAAACGAAATCCGATCTGAGTCGAAAAGAAGAACGAGAAATAGATCAAGTGGATTCCGAAGAGCGCGACCAGAACCACCACTAATCTTTCCCGCCACGCCGTCCGCATCAGCCAGACACCGGCAACCACCGCCAATCCAAGGGCCACGGGGGTTTTCATGAGCCAATGAGCGACGAAGTAGTACCACACGCCGCCGGGATGGGTCTGTCCAAGCAGGTAACAGCTCCAATCGGTGTGCGCGTCGTGATCCATCGAGATGTCGATGCCGGTGAGAACCGAGCGTGGGAAAGGCAGCCGGAAGGACGGCAAAATTTCCGAGAACTTCTGAAGGACGGGTGTATGGAACGCCAGGGACCCGAGGGGCGCCCAGACCCCGACCAGGAGGTAGAGGGCGTTTGCGGTCAAACAGCCTGCGGAGGCCATGACTCCCAGGCGCAGCAGCGCCGACCTGGGCGAATGACGGCGATGCCAGGCGACATACAAAAGAGCGACCGGGACCAGAAGGACCGCGGTGTACTTGACGGCGAAGGAAAAGCCGATGGCCGCGCCGATCATCACCTCCGACGTCCAGGATGCCGTGGCTTTCACCATGACCCAGGCGGCGAGGAGAACGGCCATCGTGTAGGCGACGTCGCTGGTGGCGACCGAAGCGCTGGCGGCCAGATTGGGATCGAGGGCGGCAAGGAGCACCGCCATCCAGGCCGCCTCGGAGTTGGCGGATCGCGCGAGGGCTGCCACCAGCACCAGGCACAGGCCCAGATATGTGATGGGAGTGAGCCGCGCGGCGAAACGCAGGCCTTGCTCCGATCCGATTCCCATTCCTCTGAGCCCGTCGACGGTGAGCACCGCGGGTAGAAGAACCGGAGTCTTCGAGTCGAAACGAAAGGCGCTGTCGCGATCGTCGAGCCGCTCATAAAGGAGTCTACGCGGCCATTCCAGGTGATAGAACTCGTCGTACGTTAGGCCCTGGTCCCAGGCCGCCCAGAGGGCATTACCGAGCGTGAACACAACGGCGATGACCGTAACAATCCTCAGCCACCAGTAGAATCGGAGGCCATCGGCCGACTCTGGAACGTCCGAGAGTGTGCCGCCGAAATCCTGCCGCGGCAGCGCTTTCAGAGTAGCCATCGGTGACGCCATGATAAGCGAGGGTCGTTTCGTGAATGCTCCTGTCTCCTCTCGTTCTCGGCGGGTGGATCCCCGGTCTTGCCGCCGCCAGGTTGATTGCGTGAAAGAGCTTCTGGGACGTCAAATCGCCGGAAGCGAGTCGTCTAAGATCCCGCTGCCCCGAACGGTAGCCCTTCCGAAAATGCCGCCGGTCCCGAACTTTGGAGACTCCTGATGATGAAGCTGCTCGCCCACAACCTTTTCCGCGCCTTGCTCGGCCTTACGGCGGCCAGCGGTTTCGCTCAGGGGCCCACACCGGCGCGCCCCACCGTCCCCGGGGCGAGTTCGACCGCCGGGTCGCCCGATCCGCACGCGCCGCGGACGATCGACGGCGTCGACACCGTCTTCATGGAGGACATGACGTGGATGGAAATCCGCGATGCCATGAACGCGGGCAAGGACACCGTCATCGTCGCCACCGGAGGACTCGAGCAGAACGGCCCATATCTTGTCTCCGCAAAGCACAACATCATCCTCCGGGCCACGACCGAAGCGATCGCGCGCAAGCTCGGGAATGCCCTCGTTTCGTCCATCATTCAGTTCGTGCCCGAAGGTGACATCGATCCGGCCAGCGGACACATGAAGTATCCCGGCACCATCAGTCTGAGCGCTTCGACGTTTGAAGCCCTCCTCACCGACATCGCGTCTTCGCTCAAGACGAACGGCTTCAAGACCATCGTGTTCATCGGCGACTCGGGGGGCAACCAGGCGGGGATGAAGAAAGTGGCGGAGGAGCTAGGGGCGAAGTGGGCGGCTCTGGGAGCGACGACCCGAATCCACTTCATCCCGGAGTACTACCAGTACGCGGCCCTTCAGGAGTGGATCGCCAAAACGCTCGGGGTGGCCCAGGTGGACGAAGGCCTTCACGACGACTACGCGATCAGCTCGATGATGGCTTTGGTGGACCCCACCTCCATTCGCTACAAGCAGAGAGTGGCCAAGGGCAAGGACACGATCAACGGAGCGAAGCTCTCGCCGCTCGCGGCCACTCAGGCGAACGCCCGCCGGATCGTCGAGTACCGGGCCGACGGCACGATCACGGCGCTCAGGAAGGCCATGGAAGGTGGGAAATAGGGATCGTCCAGAGGGACACTTTAGCGGAGGGCCTGAGCATGGCGGCGCGGCGCGAATTTCTGAAGCTGGGGCTGGCTGCTGCGGTGCAGGCCGCCGGTCCCGCTCCTAGCCCGAAGGCGTCAACGACACTGAAGCCGGTGGCGCCCCCTAGGCGTTTTCGGTTCGAAGAGGCCACGGTCGTCGAGCTGGGCGTTTCCATGGCCAAGGGTGATCTCACCTCATCCGCCCTCACCCACGCCTACCTGGATCGCATCGCCGCGGTTGACCGAGGCGCCGCAGGACTGCGGAGCGTCATCGAAACGAACCCGGCGGCCGAGAGGATCGCCGCCTCCCTCGATGCGGAGCGACGGGCCGGGCGGATCCGCGGCCCGCTGCACGGCCTGCCGATTCTGGTGAAGG
>JANLWV010000183.1:0-1992 GCA_031364765.1 Vicinamibacteria bacterium | reverse complement strand
CCCGCGTGACTGCCTTTCTGTCGCCCCTTCATATCAGATAGAGGCTGGTGGGGAGAGAAGGATTCGAACCTTCGAAGGCCGGGGGCCGACAGGTTTACAGCCTGTTGCGTTTGACCGCTTCGCTACCTCCCCAAAAACTCTGTTCTCTTGACGACACGAACGACAAACGCTGCAACTGCCGGACCTTATGAAGGGTGGAGCTGGCGGAGGGAATTGAACCCCCGACCCGCAGTTTACAAAACTGCCGCTCTACCCCTGAGCTACGCCAGCGACGGAACAACGGAGGATAGCAAAAAGAAGAGCCCTCCCTCAATTTGGAGTTGGGGGGCCGCAGAGAGTTTTCCGGCGGCCCGGTCGTCGCTCAGCGCTGGATCGTGACCTTCACGCTGAGGATGAACGCGCGAGACGACGCAGGATCGGTGGCGCGCGCGATCTCCACGGTTTCACCATCATTGAGAATGACGGTCTGACTCTGGCGAAGGGCCAGCTTCGGCACCATGGCGCTCGGCTTCTCCGCTTCGACCGGCACCACCGCATCCGCGGTCAGACGCAGGCGGATTCGATCCCCGACCACTTCGGGGCTGGCGTCGGCGTTGAACGAATAGTCGGTGGCGGTGGCTCCCGTGACTGACACCGCGGTCGTTCGATTCATGCCGCTCTCGCCGTCGGCGACGGTCATGGTCAGCACCTTCGGCACCCCCTTGCTGTCGGCGAGGGTCACGTCGATTCGCACGTTGAGCATCTGTCCCCGCTTCCGCGGCGGAGCAGGCGGGGAGGGAGGGGCCAAAGTCGAAGGCGCCGCCGCAGGGGTGGGAGCCACCCTGGGAACCGGGGGAGCCTGGGCCGCCTCTGGAGATGCCGGAACGGCCGGAGCCTCCGGGATTGACGAGATCGCGGGCACGGGCGCCTTCGCTGCCCTTGGCGCCATTGGAGCGGGAGCCACCACTGCGTACGGCTCGGGATGCGTCTGGGCGAAGAGAGGAGAGGGCGCCGCGGTCAGAAGAGACAGGGCGAGGAGGGTGCGTGCATTCATGTGTCTTTGGCTCCTTATTTAGTTTTCTTGTTCATTGGGACGACTGGAGACGGAGAGAGGGGCGATCTCGAGCAGAGAGATCTGGATCGGATCCGCGCCGAGGCGGATGGTGAAGAGCGGTTCGGGAAGGTCGATGGAGGCGACGGTGAGCCGAGGCAGGCCTTCGTAGGGAGGATCGAAGGCGGGATCGGGCCGCGCGCTCCTCGAGCGTTTCGACGATAGAAGGTCGGACGACGCGGTCTCCTCGGTCGCGGGCGAGTTGGACTGAAGCGGTCGAATCACACCCGGCGGGGGTGCTACGGTTGATCGAACGACCACATCGGGCGCCATCTCAACCATCGTCCTTCCCAGGAGCGCCACCGAAACGCCCACGACCAGAACCGCCGCGACCGCTTGGAACCATCGGGGGAGCAACGGGCGGCGACTCTCCCCCATCGCTCGCCGAACCGACGCGCCGCTAACCAGGCGCGGCTCACCCTCGACCATCGTGGCCAGCACCTCGTCGATGGCGCGCTCGATTTCATTTTCCGGCATGCGGTTCATCGCGCGCCGTCCTCCAGAGTTGCGCGAAGCAACGCGCGAGCCTCGAAAACCCGGCTCTTCACCGTGCCCTCGCGTACACCGAGCATCTCTCCGATCGACGCGTAGTCGAGGTCCCCGGCGCTCGCGAGAAGCAGGGTGTCCTTGAGGTGATCCGGCAGGCGGTCGATCTCACGCCTCACGCGGGCGTGAACAGACCTCGCAAGCGTGGCACGCTCCGGGTCGGCTTCTGGTGCGGCAAGTTCAATCCCGTGCGGTTCGTCAAGATGGAGAAAACTTCTGAATCGACCGCGTCGCCTTTGATCCATGGACCGGTTCCAGGCAATCCGCGACAACCAGGTCCGCAGTTGGGACTCCCCCCGGAAGGTATCGAGCTTGCGAAAAGCGGTGATGAAAGTTTCCTGGGTCACGTCCTCGGC